>CANIAI010000224.1 GCA_947465275.1 Acidobacteriota bacterium
GTTCCGTCGTGGCGGTGCCCAGGCCGGCGCGCCCGGCGGCGTCTAGTTCGACAGCGAGCGTCGGGTCCGTGTTGACACAGAGAGTTCCCAGAGAGCGTCTATGAGCATTCCTCGTATCGCGATTCATCGCCCCGTCACGATGTTCATGCTGAGCGCCGTCGTGGTGCTGCTCGGCGCGATCTCACTGACCCGTCTTCCGGTCGACCTGATGCCGGAATTCGCGCGACCCGTCATCACGGTGAGCGTGACCTACACGGGGGTGGGCCCGCTCGAGATGGAGGAACTCGTCTCGCGGCCGCTCGAGCAGGCGGTTGGCGCCGTCGCCGGCGTCCAGTCGATCGAGTCGTCCTCGACGGAAGGGCGCTCGAACATCCGGGTGAACTTCGACTGGAGCACGAACCTGGACGAGGCCGCCAACGACATCCGGACGCGCATCGACCGCGTGCGGAACCGGCTGCCCGAAGAGGCCGACCCGCCGCAGTTGTTCAAGGCCGACTCGAACGCCACCCCGATCATCAACATGGCGGTGCAGGGCGACTACGATCCGGTGACGCTCCGCGAGATGGCGCAGAACGACCTGTCGCCCCGCCTCGAGCGCGCCCCGGGCGTGGCGGCCGTGAACGTCAACGGCGGCCTCCGCCGGCAGATTCACATCGAGCTCTCGAAGGAGAAGATCACCGCGCTCAACCTCTCGGTCGACCGCGTCGTGCAGCTGCTCCGCTCCGAGAACCGGAACACCCCGCTGGGCGAAGTGAACCAGGGCGACTCGACCTACCTGGTGCGCAGCCAGGGGCAGTTCACCAACCTCGACGACATCCGGGACCTGGTCGTCCTCACGCGGCAGGGCGTGCCGGTCTACATCCGTGACATCGCCGAGGTGAAGGACGCGACCGAGGACCGCCGGCAGTTCCTCCGGATCGACGGCAAGCCGGGCGTGCGCATGGCCGTGAACAAGCAGACCGGCCAGAACACCGTCGCCGTCGCCGACGGCATCAAGGCCGAAATCGAGCGCATCAACCGCGAGGTGCCGGGCATCCGCATGCTCATCACCAACGACCAGTCGGTGTTCATCCGGCGCGCGATCGACAACGTGCAGGAGCATGCGGTCGTCGGCGGCCTGCTCGTCGTGCTGATCATCTTCGCGTTCCTGCGCGACTTCCGGTCCACGCTGATCGTCTGCACGTCGATCCCGGTGTCGGTCATCGGCACCTTCGCGCTGCTCTACTTCGGCGGCTACACGCTGAACACGATGACCTTCGGCGGCCTCGCGCTGGGCATCGGCATGATCGTCGACGCGGCGATCGTCGTGCTCGAGAACACCCACCGTCACCTGCACATGGGCAAGGACCGGGTGACCGCCGCCATCGAGGGCAGCGAGGAAGTCTGGTCGGCCATCCTGGCCTCGACCCTGACCCACATCGCCGTCTTCGTGCCGCTGCTCTTCCTGTCGGGCACGTCGAGCATCCTGTTCACGCAGCTCTCGATCGTCGTCATGTTCTCGCTGGCCATGTCGCTCTTCGTGGCGGTCACCATCGTGCCCGTCCTCTGCTCCCTCTGGCTGAAGACCGCTGAGGAACAGAAGCAGGCGAAGGCGAGCCTGTTCACGCCGATGTTCAACGCGAGCGAGCGCTTCCTGGACGCCATGGACGAGCGCTACCGCCGGGTCATCCACATCGCGCTGAACCATCGGCCGACCGTCATCGGCGTGGCCGTGGCGCTCGTGGTGGCCGCGGTGCTGATCTACCCGATGGTGGGCGTCGAACTGCTGCCCCAGACAGACGAGGGCGAGGTGACGGTCACGGCCACCCTGCCGGTCGGCACGCGCGTCGAGCGGACCGAGGCGGTGATGCTGCAGCTCGAGGAGCGCGTGCGCCAGGTCGTGCCCGAGGCGGTGACCATCATCACCAGCGGCGGCGGTGGCGGCGGCGGCGGGTTCGGAGGGTTCGGCGGCGGCTCCAGCTATCGCGGCCAGATGCAGATCCGGCTGAAGCCGCGTGACGAGCGCACCCGCACCAACGATCAGATCTCGCAGGACCTGCGCCGCCAGCTCACGGGGCTGCCGGGCGTCACCGTCCGCGCGAACCCGTCCGGCGGCAACTTCCAGCTGAACCAGCTGCTCGGCGGCGGTGCCGGCGACAGCCGTCTGGCGCTCGAGATTCGCGGGCACGACCTCGACGACGCCAACCGCATCGCGGCCGACGCGCTCACCGTGATGCGCGCCACGCCGGGCATCGCCGACGTCCGCCTGGCGCTCGACGCCGGGCGTCCGGAAATCGCCATCCGCGTCGACCGGCCGAAGGCCGCCATGCTCGGCATGTCGGTACAGAACGTCGCGAACACGATTCAGACGAACGTCGCCGGCACCACGGCGGCGCAGTACCGGGATCGCGGCAACGAATATCCGGTGGTCGTCCGCCTCCGGCAGGAAGACCGTCAGGGCGTGGCCGACATCGGCGAGGTGCTCGTGAACACCCCGACCGGGCAGGTCGTGCCGGCGCGCAACCTGCTGCAGGTCGGCCGCGAGACGGGCCCGACGCAGATCGACCGGAAGAACATGGAGCGGATCACCCGCGTGAACGCGGAGACCGAAGTGCCGCTCAGCGAGGCGGTCGCCAACGTGCAGACCAGGCTCAGCGAGATCCGGGTACCGCCCGACTTCTCGGTCGGCTTCGGCTCCGAGGTCGAGGAACAGGCCAAGTCGTTCCAGCAGCTTCAGCTGGTGCTCATCCTCGCGGTGCTGCTCGTGTACGCCGTGATGGCGTCGCAGTACGAGTCGCTGCGCGACCCGTTCATCATCATGTTCTCGATTCCGGTCGCCGGCATCGGCGTGGTGCTCGGCCTGCTGGTCACGAAGACCGCCTTCAGCATGCAGGCGTACATCGGGGTCATCATGCTGGCCGGCATCGTCGTCAGTAACGCCATCCTGCTGGTCGACTACATCAACACGCTGCGGCACCGTGACGGCATGGAGCTGCGCCAGGCGGTCGAAGTCGGCGGGCGCACCCGGCTGCGGCCCATCCTGATGACGTCGATTGCGACGATGCTCGGCCTGGTGCCGATGGCCATCGGTGTCGGCGAGGGTGGCGAGCTGCAGGCGCCGCTGGCGCGCGTCGTCATCGGCGGCCTGCTCGCGTCGACGCTGGTGACGCTGGTGCTCGTGCCGGCCGTCTATACGCTGTTCGAAGAAGGGCTGGCGGGCCTGCGTCGGCGGAAGGACGCGCCGGCGGAAGTCGCGGCGCACTAGCCGCGACCACACCCGTGCCCCGTCAGGGGCAGGGGCCATCATCAGGCGGGCGGATCAGCCGGGCAGACCGGCAGGGTCCGCCCGTCGCACGTACGGCGTGCCTCGCCGGCCAGCGGCTAGCCGAGCGCGGCGAGCAGATCGGCGACCGTCTGTCCCGTCACCGGGTCGATCCAGTCGGGCGCCAGCTCCGCGAGCGGCGCGAGGACGAAGTCACGTTCCCGGAAGCGGGGGTGCGGCACCGTCAGATCAGGCCGGTCGATGCGTGCCTGGCCAAACAGGATGAGGTCGAGATCGAGCGTCCGGGGCGCCCAGACGTACGGGCGCTCCCTCCCCTGCTCCGCTTCGATCCGGAGCAGGTGTGTCAGCAGGTCCGGCGCCGACAGGCGCGTCGTGCCGACGGCCACGGCATTGAGGTAGCGCGGCTGATCCGCCGTGGGAGCGGCGACGCTGCCGACCGGTGCGGTGTCGTGAAAGGTGGAGACCCGGAGGTCATCGAGGAGGGGCGCGAGGCCGGCGAGACCGGCCTGCAGGTGCGCGACACGGTCGCCCAGGTTGCTGCCCAGGGCGACCGCGACCGGGGTACCGGCCACCGGCTGGGCCCTATTCCATCCAGCGGGTCGGCAGGACGCCGCCCTGGCGCGCGACACCGCCCGTGCGGCGTCCCAGCAGGTCTTCGAACCCGGCCGCGGCCTGGCCGAAGAGCCGTGCATGTTCGAGCGACTCGCCGAGGATGACCTCGAGCATCTTGCGGTGCCGCACGTGCGTCATCGGGGCGACCTGCGGCCGCCACTTCTGGACGAACCCGGTCAGGCGCGTCGCGTCATCCTCGAGCACCGCCCGGAATGAGGCCGGCTCGACCTTCTTGGCCTTCAGGACGGCGGGCACGTCGATGGTGGACGAGGCCCCCGGCAGCGTCTGGCCCAGCTCACCGAGCGCGTCGCGCAGCCAGCGGAGGTGCGTCTCTTCGCGGTTGATGATGTACTGGTAGGTGTTGTTGAAGTCGTAGTGGCTGACGACGCGGGCGCCCGCCTCGTGCCGCTGCACGAGCGCCACGCGTTCGCCGGCACACTCGGTCAGAATCCGCTGCAGTTCGTTCTGGTTCATCTCAGGCCTTCTGCTTTTCCTTGCAGCTGATGCAGACGCGCGTCCAGGGAATCGCCTGCAGCCGGGCTTCGGCCACCGGCTCGCCACAGTCGCGGCAGGTCCCGTAGGTACCGGCCTCGATGCGGTTGAGCGCGTCCTCGATCGCCTGGAGAATCTTGGCGTCGGTCTGCTTCAGCTTGAGCTGAATGTGGACCTCGTTGGTCCCGCTGGCCTGGTCGGCCATGTCGCCCTGGCGCCCGGAGTTGTTCTCCATCGTCCACTGCAACGGCTTCGCGGCTGTCCCGCCCACCAGCTCGCCCCGCTTGCGGAGCAGCGCGTCCCTGAACGTCTCAACATCCATATGTCGCTACCGTCCTCGTCCGCCCAACGGGCAATGTTAGCACGTCCGTTCAGCCCGTCCGGTCACTCGGCGCGGAGGGTCGACAGCGGCTTGTTCCGCAGCACGTCGAGGCTCGCCAGCACCCCCACCGCCGCCACCAGGA
>CANIAI010000225.1 GCA_947465275.1 Acidobacteriota bacterium
CGTGCGCCAGGCCGCCGTGCGGCTCGCCGCCGCGCGTGACCGTGCGCGGCTGCTCGACACCACCGTCCTGCCGCGTATCACGCAGGCCGTCGACGTCGCCACCGTCGCCTACCGGTCGAACCGGGGCGACTACGCCGACCTGCTCGACTCGCAGCGCCTGCTGCTCACCACCCGCATGGACCTCGTCGCGGCGCAGGCCGACGTACAGCGCGCGGCATCGGAGCTCGAATCGGCCATCGGCCTTGCGCCGGAGAACTGACATGACCAGACGCCTTCTTCTTCCGCTGCTGCTGGCCGCCGTCGTGGTCGTCGCGGTACTCGGCGCCTACGGCGCGGTGATCCGCCAGCGGGCACAACCCGACTCGTCGAAGCCCGCCGCCGACGCTGGCGCGCTGGACCCCGACACCCACGACCACGCGGCGTTGGCCAGCGAGCCGCAGGCCGGCCTCGGCCAGGGGACCGAGCGGGGGGCCGTGGAGCTCGACACCCGCCGGCAGCAGCTGATTGGCGTGCGCACGGTGACCGTGCGGCGGGCCGGGCTCGACCGCACGCTCAGGACCGCCGGCACCGTCACGGCCGACGAGACGCGGCAGAGCGAGATCAGCACGCGCCTCGACGGCTGGATCCGCGAGCTGATGGCCGACTTCACCGGGCGGGTCATCCGGCGCGGCGAGCCGCTGTTCACGCTCTACAGCCCCGACCTGATCGCGACGCAGCAGGAGTACCTGCTCGCGCTGCGCGGCCGCACGGCCAGCGCTCAGGACGAGCGGGGCCGTGAGTACTCCGAGCGCCTGATCACCGCCGCGCGCGAGCGCCTGCTGCGGCTCGACATGGCGCCCGAGGAGATCGACCGCCTCGAGCGCACCGGACAGGTCACCGAGACCATCACCTTCCGCTCGCCGGTCGCCGGCACGATCGTCGAGAAGGGCGCCGTGCGCGGCATGCGCATCATGGCCGGGCAGATGCTCTACCGCGTGTCCGACCTGTCGTCGGTCTGGGTCGAGGCCGAGGTGCCGGAGGCGGACCTCGCGACGGTCCGCCCCGGGTTGGCGGCGACCGTGACGTTCCAGGCCTATCCCGGGCGGACGTTCAACGCCCGCGTCTCGTTCGTCTCGCCCAGCATCACGGCCGAGACGCGCAGCGCGCGGGTCCGCCTGGCGTTGCCGAATGCCGGCGGGCGCCTGAAGCCGAACATGCTGGCGGAGGTCACGCTGCAATCGCCGGGCGGCTCGGCGCTCGTCGTGCCGGCCGACGCGATCGTCAACACCGGGACCGAGACGTTCGCCTTCGTGGCCGAGGGTGAGGGGCGGTTCGTCCCGCGCCGCGTCCGCATCGGGCGCACCACCGCTGATGGGGTCGAAGTCGTCTCCGGGCTCACCGACGGCGAGACGGTGGCGGCCAGTGCCACCTTCTTCCTCGACTCCGAGAGCCAGTTGCGCGGGGCGTTGCAGAACTACGAGGCGCCGCCGCCGTCCGCCCCGGCCGCGTCAGGAAAGGCGGCATCCGGGCAGGCCGCTCCATCGGCCCCGCTCGCGATTGCCTTCACGCCCGACCCGGCCTCGCCACGGCCGGGCGACGTGATGGTGATGGTCGACGTCGCCGAGGGTGGAAAGCCGCTGACCGGCGCCGAGGTCGGGGTGGTGCTCTCGATGCCCGCGATGCCGTCGATGAACATGCCGGCCATGCGGAGCGACGCGACGCTCGTGGACGCCGGGGGCGGCACGTATCACGGCACCGCGCAGGTGATGACCCCCGGGCGGTGGAATGTCGCGGTGACCGTCCGCCGCGGCGGGCAGACGCTCGGCACGCGGCTCTTCAGCCTGATTGCCCGGTAGGAGGCGTCACATGATTGGACGGCTCATCGACTGGTGCGCGGGCAACCGCTTCCTGGTGTTCGTCGGGACGCTCGTGCTCACCGGCTGGGGCATCTGGGCCGCGACGGTCACGCCGCTCGACGCGGTGCCCGACATCTCGGACGTGCAGGTGATCGTGGCGACCGACTGGATGGGGCGCAGCCCCGACCTGATCGAGGACCAGGTCACCTATCCGATCGTCAGCGCGCTGATCTCGGCGCCCCGCGTGCGCACGGTGCGCGGCTTCACCGACTTCGGCGTCTCGTACGTGTACGTCATCTTCGAGGACGGCACCGACATCTACTGGGCGCGCAGCCGCGTCGTCGAGTACCTGCAGGGCCTTCGCGACCGGCTGCCGCAGGGCACCAACCCGACGATCGGCCCCGACGCGACCGGCGTCGGCTGGGTGTTCCAGTACGCGCTGGTCGACGAGACCGGCCAGCGCACGCTCCCCGAGCTGCGGAGCGTGCAGGACTGGTTCCTGCGCTACGCCCTCGCCTCGGTCGACGGCGTCGCCGAGGTGGCGAGCATCGGCGGCTTCGTGAAGCAGTACCAGGTGAACCTCGATCCCATCCGGCTGGCGAACTACCAGATGTCGATCAAGGACGTGGTCGACGCGATTCGCGCCAGCAACAACGACGTCGAGGGGCGGCTGCTCGAGTTCTCGGGGCGCGAGTACATGGTGCGCGGCCGAGGCTACCTGAAGTCGCTGGACGACATCCGCCAGGTGTCATTGGGGGTCGACGCCCGCGGCACGCCGGTACGGGTGGCCGACATCGCGGACGTGCGGCTCGGGCCAGACCTGCGGCGCGGCGTGGCTGAACTCGACGGGCGCGGCGAGGTGGTGGGCGGCATCGTCGTGATGCGCTTCGGCGAGAACGCGGTGCGGGTGATCGAGCGGGTGAAAGCGCGCCTCGCCGAGTTGCAGCCCTCGCTGCCGTCCTGCGTGCGGATCGTGCCGGTCTACGACCGCTCCACGCTGATCCAGCAGTCGATCGGCACGCTGCGCCGGACGCTGATCGAGGAGGCGATCGTCGTCTCCCTCATCATCGTCCTCTTCCTCTTCCACCTGCGCTCGGCCCTGGTGCCGGTGCTGGCCCTGCCGGTGGCGGTCGCGGCGGCGTTCATCCCGATGTACTACCTCGGCGTGACGTCGAACATCATGTCGCTCGGCGGACTGGCGCTGGCGGTCGGCGTGCTCGTGGACGCGGCAATCGTGATGGTCGAGAACGCCTATCGGCACGTCACGGAGGGCGCTGCCGACGGCAGCCCCGGTGGGGGCGCGCCGGTCGCCTACGAGGACCAGCCGCGCGCGATCATCGCGGCGGCCCGGCAGGTCGCGCGGCCGATCTTCTTCTCGCTGGCCATCATCATCATCTCGTTCGCCCCGGTGTTCCTGCTCGAGGCGCAGGAGGGGCGGATGTTCCGTCCGCTCGCCTTCACCAAGACGTCGGCGATGGTGTTCGCCTCGCTGCTCTCGATCACGCTCGTCCCGGTGCTGATGGTGCTGTTCATCCGCGGCCGGCGGCTGAAGCCCGAGGCCCGGAACCCGGTCTCGCGGTTCTTCACCTGGCTGTACGAGCCGATCCTCCGGCTGGCGCTCCGGTGGCGCTGGGCGACGCTGGTGCTGAACTTCGCGGTCGTCCCCCTGGTCATCCCGCTCGTGCTCGCGCTCGGCAGCGAGTTCATGCCGCCGCTCTACGAGGGATCGCTCCTCTACATGCCGACCGCCCCGCCCGGGCTGTCGGTCACCGAGGCGACTCGCCTCCTGCAGGTGCAGGACCGCCTGCTGCGCGAGGTGCCAGAAGTCGAGCGCGTCTTCGGCACCGTCGGCCGGGGCACCACCGCCACCGACAACTCACCAATGGGGATGGTGAACACGACCATCCTGCTGAAGCCGCGGGACCAGTGGCGCGCGGGCATGACGTTCGAGTCGCTGCAGGCCGACATGGACGCGCGGCTGCAGTTCGCCGGGGTGCCCAACGTCTGGACGCAGCCGATCCGCAACCGGCTCGACATGCTCTCGACCGGCATCAAGACCCCCGTGGGGATCAAGGTGTTCGGCCCCGACCTCGGCGTGATTCAGCAGATCGGCCTGCAGCTCGAGCAGGTGCTGCGGACCGTCCCCGACACGCGGAACGTCTACGCCGAGCGGGTGGCGCAGGGCTACTTCACCGACATCGAGATCGACCGCGCGGCCATTGCGCGGTACGGGCTGCGCATCGATGACGTGCAGGACGTGATCGGCGCCGCCCTCGGCGGGCAGAACGTGACCCAGACAATCGAGGGACGCGAGCGCTACCCGGTCAACGTACGGTACGCGGCGGCCTTCCGGCAGGATCTGCCGTCGCTGGAACGGGTGTTCGTGAAGACGCCGTCGGGCGCGCAGGTGACGCTCGGGCAACTGGCCCGCATCAGCCTGCGTCCGGGTCCGGCCATGATTCGCGACGAGGACGCGCAGCTCGCCGGCTACGTCTATGTCGACACCGGCACGCGTGACATCGGCGGTTACGTCGAGCGGGCCCGCGCCGCTGTCGAGCGCGGCGTGCGGCTGCCGGCCGGCTACACGCTGCAGTGGACCGGGCAGTACGAGTACCAGGTGCGGGCCAGGGCGCGCCTGCAGGTCGTCGTGCCGGTCGTCCTGTTCCTGATCTTCCTGCTGCTCTACATCACGTTCCACTCGGTCGCCGAGGCGGCCATCGTGATGCTCTCGGTCGTCTACGCGATGACGGGCGGCGTCGTGCTGCAGTGGCTGCTCGGCTACAACTTCTCGGTGGCGGTCTGGATCGGCTACATCGCCCTCTACGGCGTCGCGGTGCAGACCGGCGTGGTGATGGTGGTCTACCTGCACGAGGCGCTGGATGCGCGCCTGCGGAGTGGCGAGGCGCTGTCGGACGCCGACCTGCTCGAGGCGACCGTCCGCGGATCGGTGCTGCGGCTGCGGCCGAAGCTGATGAC
>CANIAI010000226.1 GCA_947465275.1 Acidobacteriota bacterium
ATCGTGCGCCAGTAGTGCTCCAGCAGCGCGTCGTAGCTGACCACCCGCGGGTCGAAGAGCACCTCGACCGTCTCGACGTGCCCGGTCCCCCCGGACGAGACCGCGTGATACGACGGGTGCGCGACCGCGCCGCCCGCGTAGCCGCTGGTCGTCGACACGACCCCCGGCACGTGGTCGAAGTTCGACTCGGTCGACCAGAAGCAGCCGGCCGCGAAGGTCGCCACCTCGAGCGATCGGCGTCCGACGGTGCGGATGGCATCGTCGGGCAGCGGCGCTTCGTCGCGCGTGAGGGCGTCGGCGCCGGACGCGGCGACCACGGGAGCACGGGCCGCCCCGTTCATCTGCATGCCCATGCTGGTGCGCTCCCCGCGGTGGCGTGCGGCGTCGGCGAGGTCGTGCCAGAGGCCAACGTACCAGCCGCCCGCCGCCATGACCAGCAGCAGGACCGGTACCGTGGCACGCCACGAGCTCACGGGCGCCTCGCGCGGGTGTTCATGCCGTCACCTCGAAGCGGAGCGCGATGCCGTTCATGCAGTAGCGCAGGCCGGTGGGCGGCGGCCCGTCGTCGAACACATGACCGATGTGTCCGCCGCAGCGCGCACAGTGCACCTCGGTGCGCACCATGAAGTAGCTGCGGTCGATGCTGGTGCCCACCGCACCGTCCATCGGGGCGGTGAAGCTGGGCCAGCCGGTCCCGCTGTCGAACTTGGCGGACGAATCGAACAGCGGCTGGTCGCAGCCCGCGCAGTGAAAGGTGCCGCGGCGCGTCTCGTGATCGAGCGCCGAGCTGTGGGCCCGCTCCGTCCCGTGCGAGCGGAGCACGTAATACTGCTCGGAGGTCAGCTCACGCTTCCACGCCTCGTCCGTCTTGTCGAGGGGGAACCGCGCGGCGGGCGCATCGGCGTCCGCCCGGTTCGCGCGGGTGGGGCTGCCGAACCAGGCGACGACCGGCGAGAGGCCGAGCGTCGCGGCGGCGACGAAGAGCAACTGGCGCCGGGTGGGCATAGGGGCATCTTGCCGTGTGGCGGGCTTCCCGACAAGGGGTCAGCGCAGGAGGCCGCTGCCGTGTGCCCGCAGCCAGTCGCGCGCGTCGGCCGCCGTCGGGCAGACCTCTTCGACCATGGCCCAGTATTCCGGCGAGTGGTCGAGGCGTTTCAGGTGCATCAGCTCGTGGATGAGCACGTAGTCGCGCACCCAGTCGGGCATCGCGACGAGCCGCCAGTTCAGCGTGATGTGTCCATCACGGCCGCACGAGCCCCAGCGCGAGCGCTGATCGCGGATGGTCACGCGCGAGACGCGCAGGTCGAGGCGGTCGGCCATCGCGCGCAGCAGCACCGGCAGCTCGGCCTCGGCTCGCACCTGCATCTCGGCGCGCTCCGTCGGGTTCCAGCGGGGCTCCGGCAGCTTCGACCGCTGCTGCGCGATCCAGCCTGCCTGCCGCTTCGCGAACGCCTCGGCCTCGCGGCGCGAACCGCCGCGCGGAATCGTCACGCGAACCCGTCCGCTCACCTCGACGCGCAGCAGGTAGCGGCGCGCGCGACGATGCCGCACGAAGTAGACCTCCGGCGGTGGAGACACGGGGCGATCGCCGGTCGTGTCGATCTCCGGCGTCGGCGCGTGTGGCTGGCGTCCCGCACGGGTGCGCCTCGGCTCGAACGGGAGACGGAACTGCACGTCCCTGAGCATAGCGCAGCGTCGCGCGCGCGACGCGTGCTGGATCTCGACGCCAGCGGAACACTAGACTGCGAGCGTGGCCGAGCTGCTGACTGTCGACGCGAGGCATCCCGACCGCGACACGATCGCGCGAGCCGCCGCGTGCCTGCGCGCGGGTGGCCTCGTCGCCTTCCCCACCGAAACGGTGTACGGCCTTGGGGCGCACGCGCTCGATGCCGTCGCGGTACGGCGCATCTTCGAGGCGAAGGGGCGTCCGGCCTCTGATCCGCTGATCGTGCACGTCGGCGACGTGGCCGATCTCGCCCCGCTCGTGCACGAGGTGCCCCCGATCGTGCACGCACTCGCCGCGCGCTTCTGGCCGGGGCCGCTCACGCTCGTGCTGCGACGCGCGGCGGTCGTGCCGCCGGAGGTCACCGCCGGCGGCGAGACGGTCGCGGTGCGCGTCCCCTCGCATCCGGTCGCTCGCGCGCTGCTCGCGGCGGCAGGGGTGCCGATTGCCGCACCGAGCGCGAACCTCTTCTCGCGCCCGAGTCCGACACAGGCCGCGCACGTGGCGCACGACCTCGGCGATCGCGTCGACCTGATCGTCGATGGCGGCTCGACGACCATCGGCGTCGAGTCGACCGTCCTCGATCTCACGAGCGTGCCGCCGGTCGTCCTGCGACCCGGCGGCGTGTCGCTCGAGGCGCTTCGGGAGGTGGTGCCCGATGTGCGGGTGCGGCAGGTCGAGGCTGACGAGGGCGACACACAGGTGTCACCGGGACTCCTGCTCCGCCACTACTCCCCTCGCACCCCGCTGACCCTGGTGGACGGGCACGACCTCGTGGCGCGCATCGCGGCCGAAGCGCGAGCCCGGCTGTCGACCGACGTGCGGCGGCTGGTCGTGCTGGCCTCGTCAGGTGTGCTGGCCGGGGTGCGCTCGGCACTGGCCTCCGCACCAGCACCGGGGGAGGCGGTCGGGCACGCCGGGCGCCTCACCTTCGTCGACCTTGGCCCTGACGCCGACCTCGACGCCCTGGCGGCCGGGCTCTATGCGCGCCTCCGTGAAGCCGACGCCCTTGGCGCGGACCTCATCCTCGCGGGGCAGGTGCCGGGCGACGCGGGGATCGCGCTGGCGGTACGCGACCGGCTGCACCGCGCCGCCGCGGGACGCGTGCTCATCGGCTGACGGGCACATGCCTTGCGACCTCCGGGTCGCATGGCCAGTTCCACGAACTCCATCACCTCCCCGCTGCGGGAACAGCTCGACCGGCTCGCCGCCTTCGAACCGTCGGCCCTGCCGGTCATCAGCCTCTACCTCGACATGCGCCCCGACGAGCATGGGCGCGACCGCTGCGACGCGTGGCTGCGGAAGGCGCTGGCGGAACGGACGCCCTCGCTGCAGGGTGACGCCCGCGCCAGCTTCGACCGCGACGTCGAGCGCATCACCGCCTGGCTTGCATCGGAGCGACGTCCGTCGGCCAACGCGCTCGCGATCTTCGCGTGCGCCGGCGCCGGCGACTTCTTCGAGGCGCTCCAACTCGACGCGCCCGTCGACCAGCACTGGCTGTTCGTCGGCGCCGTGCCGCACCTCTACCCGCTGTCGCGTCTCGACGACCAGTACGCCCGCTACGCGGCGCTGCTGCTCGACACCAACTCGGCGCGCATCTTCGTCTTCAGCCTCGGCGCGACCCAGCGCCAGGAGTCGGTGCAGGGGGTGAAGACGCGGAAGACCGCCATGGGCGGCTGGTCGCAGGCGCGCTATCAGCGGCACACCGCGAACTACCACCTGCATCACATGAAGGAGGTCGTCGGGGTACTCGAGCGGGTCGTCGCCGAGGAAGGGATCGACCGCATCATCCTGGCCGCCGACGAGGTGTCGCGGCCCGCGCTCGAGGCGCAGTTGCCGCAGCAGTTGTCGTCCAAGGTGATCGACGCGACGACACTCGACGTGCGGACGCCCGAGCACGAGGTGCTGCGCCACACCCTCGAGCTGCTGCAGCAGCACGACTCTCGCACCGACGCGGAGCACGTGGCGCAGATGCGCGATGCGTGGCAGGGCTCGGGACTCGGCGCAGTGGGCCCGGATGCCGTCTTCCGCGCGCTGCAGCTCGGCCAGGTCGAGGAACTGCTGATCACCGCGAGCGCGTCAGGCGTGAAGCCGCCGATGGCGATGCCGCGTGACGCCGCGCCGGCGCCGATCGCGACGGCGACAACCGCCCCGCCACAGGAGGCCGACCCGGAGCGGCTGCGCGTCGCCGACGAACTGGTGACGCGGGCCCACCAGACGGGCGCCCGCGTGCGCTTCATCGAAGACCCGGCGCTGCTCGCCGATTTCGGCGGCGTCGGAGCCCTGCTCCGCTTCCGCCTGGAGACCCGCTGATGAGCAAGCACAACAAGGCGAACAAGAACAACTACGACCAGGCGGGCCGCCTGACGCCGGACGAGCTCGCCCGCGAGCAGCAGAAGATGCACCAGGTGACCGGCGGATCACGCGATCCGGCGGCGGCGCGCACGCCACAGCGTCAGGCGCACCTGCGCGTGGAGGAACCGGAGCCACCGGCGAACACGGGTGCGCCGTCCGATGCGACGCCGCAGGGGGACGGCGACCCCGAGGATCCGAACCAGGAGCCCGGTCAGCCCGGTCAGTAGCCGGACGCCCGCGTCGGTCGCCAGGCGTCGTCGAAGCGCGCACGGAGCAGCAGCGTGAGCACGAGGCTGTAGCTGCGCACCCCGGCGTCGACGCGGTTGGCCTTCAGGTACTGGTCGTACACGGCCCAGCTCGCCCCCTGCAGCGCGGGCACCTCTCCCCGCCGCAGGCGGGCGACAATCGCGTTGAGGTCGGCGCGGGGACCGGGTGCGAGCGCGCTGGCGAGCCGCTGCCGCGCCGCGACGCCGACCTCCCCGCTCACCTGCCAGTACAGGAACAGCCATCCGCTGTACTGCGCCGGCGCGGGACCACGCATGCAGGCCAGGAAGCCGAGGAAGTTCGCCTCTGACTCGTCGGCGAACCCGGCGAGGTGCGACCACTCGTGCGCGGCGACGAACGGGCGCTCGACCGGCAGCAGGTCGGGGTTCGCGAGCACGTCAAGGCCGAACGGGTTCACCATCCCGTCCACGCTCGTCCAGCGGAACCAGGGGCCGAGCATCGTGCG
>CANIAI010000227.1 GCA_947465275.1 Acidobacteriota bacterium
CCCGAGGATCTCGTCCCCGTGCCCGGGACGCGCTGGCTGATCGCGAGTGGCATGAAGCCGGGCGGAGGCCTGCAGTTCGTCGACACGCGAGCCAAGGCCGCACGTCCGGCGTGGCGCACCGGCACCGCGGCCGTGCGGGCCGACCGGGCGCGCTTCGCGTCGTGCCCGGGTCCGGTCGATGCGACCAAGGCGATCTTCCACGGGCTCGCCGTCCGCCCCGCGAGCGGCGGCAGCTTCACGGTCTACGCGACCAATCACGGCGGGCGTGAAACGGTCGAGGTCTTCCGGCTGGACGGCGCCTCGGCCACGCCGGCGCTGACCTGGATCGGCTGCGTACCGATGCCGAACGGCCTGCAGGCCAACAGCGTGGCGGCGTTCCCCGACGGGACGCTGCTCACGACCGTCGTGATGCTCCCCGGCTTCGGATTCGGCGACATGTTCGCCGGAAAGAACACCGGCGCCGTCTTCAGCTGGGCGCCGGGCCAGGCCGCCTTCACCCGCCTGCCGGGCACTGACCTTCCGGGCCCGAACGGCGTCGAGACGTCGGCCGACGGCCGTGAGTTCTACCTCGCGCTCTCGGGCGTCCGCCGCATCGTGGCGTTCAGCCGGAACCCGGTGAAGCTCGTGCGGATGGCACAGCTCAGCGGCTTCGTCCCCGACAACGTGCGGCTGGTGTCGGGCCGGCTGTTCACGGCGGGGATGGTCGACGACGAGAAGGCCTGCGGTGGCGCGCCGAAGGAGCCCAAGGACATCCAGTGCCCGCGCGGTCACATCGCGGTGAGCCTCGACCCGGCGACCCTCAGCCAGACGGAAGTCGCGCGCGGCCCCGTCGCCCCGCCCTATTCGGGGACGGCGATCGCCATTCCGATGGGCACCGAGCTCTGGCTCAGCTCGCTGAACACCGACCGGATCGCCTGGCGGCCGCTGCGCTAGACTGAGGGGCCGCATGAGTGCCCGCTCGATTCCGGCCACCGACGTCGTCCCCGGCTCCGGGGACGTCGTGCCGACGGCGTTCGCCGCCCCGGGGCTCGATCGGGCGACGCTCGCCCTCTTCCTGGCGTTCGTCGGCACCCTCCACTTCTCGATCGTGATCTCGCAGGCGTGCCTGGCCGCCGCGCTCGTCGGCGCGGCCATCCAGATCGCACGCACCCGCGAGTGGCCGGCCGTGCCCGCCTTCGCGTGGCCGCTGGTCGCCTATGCGGTCGCCTCGCTCGTCTCGGCGGCCTTCTCGATGGACCCCGCGGCGAGCTTCCAGCCGCTCAAGAAGCTGTTCCTCTTCCTGATCGTCCCGCTGGCGGTGCATGTCGCCCGCGGGCGGCGCGCGTCATCGGTGATCGACGTGACGCTGACGCTCGGCGGCATCAGCGCGCTGGTCGGCGTCATCCAGTACGGCGTCCTCGAGTACAACTTCCTCGGCCAGCGGCCGCACGGGCTGCTCGGGCACTACATGACCTATTCGGGGCTGGTCATGCTGGTGATCTGCGTGGCGGTCGGCAGGCTCGTCTTCAGCCCGGGGCAGCGCACCTGGCCGGGGCTGCTGATGCCGGCCCTCGTGATGGCGCTCGCCGTGACGTTCACCCGCAGTGCCTGGGTCGGTGCCTGCGTCGGGGTGGGGCTGCTGTTCCTGCTGCGCGACTTCCGGCTCGTCGCGGTGCTGCCGATCGTGGTGGCGCTCGTCTTCGCGCTCGCGCCCGACGGCCTCACGAAGCGCATGATGTCGATGTTCGACCTGCGCGACCCGACCAATCGCGATCGCGTGGCGATGCTCGAGACCGGCGTCGCGATCATCAGGGACCACCCGCTGACCGGTGTGGGACCGAACATGATCGAGCGGGTCTATCCGCAGTACCGGCGGCCCGATGCGGTGCAGAAGGTGAACCCGCACCTGCACAACGTGCCGCTGCAGATCGCGGCCGAGCGCGGCCTGGTGACGCTGGCGACCTGGCTCTGGTTCGTCGTGGTGCTGGCGCGCGAACTCTGGCGGCTCTACCGCCGGCAGGCGGGCGCGGGGTGGACGGGGGAGCGGATGCTCGCCGCGACGGCGCTCGCCGCGGTCGCGGCCATGCTCTCGGCGGGGATGTTCGAGCACAACTTCGGCGACTCGGAATTCCTGATGCTGTTCCTGGTGCTCGTCACGCTGCCCTTCGCCGCGCTGCGTCCGGACGATCAGGCGCCGGCTACTCGGGCCGCCTGAACTCCCACTCGATGACCTTCCCGCGGACGATGTAGCACAGGTAGTGCTCCCAGAACCGCCGCGCGCGTCGCGAGTGGTTGATCGTCCACTCGAATCCGAGCGCCCGCCAGAACGACAGCAGCCGCACGCGCGTCGTCACTTCCTCCAGCCGCGTCGTCGAGTAGTAGCCGAAGCCGGCGTCGTCGCTGCCGAAATAGCGCAGCGAGTAGCTGTTCAGGTGCCAGCGGTGCGTCGGGTCGCAGAACGAGCTGAAGTCGGTGTAGTGCGGCGTGACGATGGTGATCGATCCGCCGGGGCGCACCAGCCGCGCGAATTCCTCGACGGTGCCGATGACGTCCTGCACGTGCTCGATGACGTGGATGGCGCGTACCGCGTCGAAGCTCGCGTCGCGGAACGGGTAGGGGCGACGGTCGATATCGCAGAGGACATCGGCCGCCGTGCCGGCCAGGCGATCGATCCCGATGGCGCCGGCGGCCTTGTTCCGGCCACACCCCACGTCGAGGACGCGCGCCGGAACCGGGCGCGCGGGAGGCGCTGTCGGGGCCATGGCGCGGGAGTGTAGCTCGTCCGTACCTCCGGCGCGAGCGAATACCGCCGGTTGGCTCAGGCGCGCACCGGCTCGACGTCCGACCCGCGTCCCGTCAGCTCGCGCGTCAGCTTCTCGCGATCGAGCTCGCCCTCCCACTTCGAGACGACGACTGCCGCGACGCCGTTGCCGATGAAGTTGGTCAGCGAGCGCGCCTCGGACATGAAGCGGTCGACACCCAGGATCAGCGCCAGCCCCGCCACCGGGATCGACGGCACCACCGCCAGCGTCGCTGCCAGCGTGATGAACCCGGCGCCGGTCACGCCCGACGCCCCCTTCGACGTCAGCATCGCCACGCCGAGCACGGTGACCTGCTGGCGGAGCGTCAGCTCGATGTTGAGCGCCTGCGCGACGAACAGCGCCGCCATCGTCAGGTAGATGTTGGTGCCATCGAGGTTGAACGAGTAGCCCGACGGGATGACGAGCCCGACGACCGACTTCGAGCAGCCGAGGCGTTCCAGCTTCGTCATCAGCGGCACCAGCGCCGTTTCCGACGACGACGTGCCGAGCACGGTGAGCAGCTCGTCCTTGATGTAGAGGATGAACCGGATGATGCTGAAGCCGGTCAGCGCCGCGACCGTCCCGAG
Organism: Acidobacteriota bacterium; assembly: GCA_947465275.1. Classification (GTDB taxonomy): domain Bacteria; phylum Acidobacteriota; class Vicinamibacteria; order Vicinamibacterales; family UBA2999; genus JBEBGV01. The sequence goes on from CANIAI010000227.1 coordinate 3,368, forward strand.
CACCACGAGCACGAACAGCAGGCAGGTCAGGTAGAAGCTGCCCATCAGCATCGCCAGCGGACGCAGCGCCGCGACGCCGTAGCGCCCGATGGTGAACGCCATCGCGCCGCCGGCGCCGATCGGCGCCACCTTCATCAGCGTGTTCATCATCGCGAAGAACAGCTTCGAGGCGCCCTCGATCACCTGGTGGACGGCGCCGCCCACCGCGCCCATGTGCGTCATCGCGTAGCCGAAGAGGACGGCGATGAAGAGCACCTGCAGCAGGTCGCCCGAGCCGGTGAAGGCATCGAAGAAGGTGCGCGGGATGAGGTGCAGCAGGAAGTCGGTGGTCGTCTGCGACGCCGCGATCTTCGCGTAGTCGGCGACCGCCTTCGCGTCGAGCGTCGCCGGGTCAGCGTTGAACCCCGCGCCAGGCCTGAGCACGTTGCCGACGATCAGGCCGATCACGAGCGCGAAGGTCGAGATCACCTCGAAGTAGAGCAGCGCCTTGCCGCCGACGCGACCCACCTTCTTCATGTCGCCCGCGCCGGCGATGCCGAGCACCACGGTGCAGAAGATGATCGGACTGATCAGCATCTTGACCAGCGCGATGAAGCCGTCGCCGAGCGGTTTCAGGGCGACGCCGGTCGACGGGCTGACGTAGCCGAGCGTGCCGCCCGCGACGATGGCGAGCAGCACCCAGAAGTAGAGATGTTCGGTGACGCGTTTCATGGATGGACCGTGGCGCCCTCGCGCAGGGGTGCCGGGTCGGCCGGCTCCATGCGGGGACTCAGGAGGTGGAAGACGAGCAGCGCGGCGGGGTCGACGAGTTCTGTTGCCATTGTGAACACAGCGCGCACGTGGTGCGCCCCGTACGCAACGGCGATCGTATCCTTCCTCGCCGCGCCGAGGCTCCAGCCGCGCGTCATGCGCGCGGACGAGCGCCATCTCGCGCCCAGCTGCATGAAGCCGCCGCGCTCGGCCTCCTCCGCGAATGCTGGCGCCGGTGAGCCCCAGCAGCAACCAAGGATTCCCGGACGCGGCGCCTGGGTCACTTGCTGCCACCAACCAGCAGGTAGTCCCATCGCAGGCCTGCCTCGCGCACCAGCGCCTCGACGTCGGCCTCTGGCAGGAAGCCGTCGCGCGCGAGCGCCGCCCCCGCCGTACGCGCCTGCGCGAGAAACGCGTCGCGGCTCGCATAGCGCGCGCTGATCGACCGGCGCGGGTCGCCCGAGGCGGTCGCCTCTGCCGCGGTGCGCGGAAACGGGATCCAGCCGCCCATCAGCGGCACGAGCCGCTGCGGGGCACCGATGTCGAGGCGCCGCAGGTTCCAGCCGGCGTAGGTGCCCAGCGGTACGGCAAGTTCCGGCAGCTGGATGC
>CANIAI010000228.1 GCA_947465275.1 Acidobacteriota bacterium
CCGACGCCTGACCCGGTGCCCGCTACTGCCCAGGACCCGAAGCCGGAACCGCAGGACGACCGCCGGACCGGTGACGACCGCCGCGCCGGCGACGACCGACGGAGCGGTCCCGTGTCCGACACGGCACTGCGCGTCGACGTTGACCTGCTCGACAAGCTGATGAACCTCGTGGGCGAACTCGTGCTCGCCCGCAACCAGATCCTGCAGTCATCGGTCGCACACGCTGACCAGGGATTGACCAGCGCGACGCAGCGGCTCGACCTGGTCACCTCGGAGCTGCAGGAAGGGGTCATGAAGACCCGCATGCAGCCGATCGGCAACATCTGGAGCAAGTTCCCCCGCGTCGTCCGCGATGTCGCCACCGAGTGTGGCAAGCAGGTGCGGATCGAGATGGAGGGGAAGGACACCGACCTCGACAAGACGATCATCGAGGCCATCAAGGACCCGCTCACCCACATCGTCCGGAACGCGGTCGACCACGGCATCGAGGCCCCCGGCGTCCGCATCCAGAAGGGGAAGCCCGCGGAGGGCGTGCTGCGCCTGCGTGCGTTCCACGAGGGCGGGCAGATCAACATCGAGATCAGCGACGACGGCGCGGGCATCGACACCGACCGCGTGCGGGCGACCGCGGTGCGTCGTGGGCTCGTGACCGCCGAGCAGGCCGCCCGCCTCACCGACCAGGAAGCCATCCGGCTGATCTTCGAGCCCGGTTTCTCGACGGCCGAGAAGGTGACCAACATCTCCGGCCGTGGGGTCGGGATGGACGTCGTCAAGACCAACATCGAGAAGATCGGCGGCCAGGTCGACCTGCAGAGCCGGTTCGGTGAAGGGACGCTCCTCAAGATCAAGATCCCGCTCACCCTCGCCATCATCCCGGCGCTCATCATCACCGGGACGGACGGGGCCCGCTACGCCATCCCGCAGGTCAACCTGCTGGAACTGGTGCGGCTCGACGGCGACACCGCGGCCACCTCCATCGAGCGGATCAAGGATGCGTTGTTCTACCGCCTGCGCGGCAACCTGCTCCCGCTCGTGTACCTGCACCGCGAACTCGGTCTCGACGCCGCTCCCAACGACGAAGCGGTCAACATCGTGGTGCTCAAGGCCGACGACCGGCAGTTCGGCCTGGTCGTCGACCGGATCAACGACACCGAGGAGATCGTCGTCAAGCCGCTGGGCAAGCAGCTGAAGGGGGTCGCCGTGTTCGCCGGCGCCACCATCATGGGTGACGGCACCGTGGCGCTCATCCTCGACGTGCTGGGCCTCGCGCAGCGGGCGTCGGTGCTCTCGCAGGTGCGCGCCCGCGGGCTGACCGAAGGGCCGCGTGAAGTCGACGCGACCGGACAGGAGAAGCAGACGCTGCTGCTGTTCCGGGCCGGGGAATACGAGCGGCTCGCGATTCCGCTGTCGCAGGTCGCGAGGCTCGAGGAGTTCTCGCCGGAGATGGTCGAGCGCACGGGCGCCGGCCAGGTGGTCCAGTACCGCGACGAGATCCTGCCCCTCATCCACGTCTGGGGCAACGAGCGCCACGACGCCAACGCGCCGCGCCAGGCGATTGTGTTCAACCACGAGGACAGCCACGTCGGCGTGCTGGTGGACGAGATCATCGACATCGTGAGCGAGACCGTCGTGCTGCAGTCGCGCCTGGCACGGCGGGGCGTGCTCGGGTCGGCGGTCATCCAGCAGAAGGTCACCGACCTGGTCGACGTGGACCAGGTTCTCGAGGCGGCGAAGAGCCGCATGTCCGGCCGCGCCGCGTAGGAGCCTGCGATGTCACAGTTTGCGACCTTCTTCGTCGATGGGCTCCATTTCGGAGTCGAGGTCCTGCAGGTGCAGGAAGTGATCCGCTACCAGCAGATGACGCGGGTGCCGCTGGCGCCCGACGTGGTGGAGGGGCTGATCAACCTGCGCGGCCAGATCGTCACGGCGCTCGACCTCCGGCGGCGGCTCGGCCTCGCGCCGCGCCCAGAGGGACAGCTGCCGATGAACGTGGTGATCAGGAGCGACGACGGGGCGGTGAGCCTCCTCGTCGATGAAATCGGCGACGTGGTCGATGCGACCGGCGACGCCTTCGAGCCGGTGCCCGAGACGGTGCACGACCAGGTCGCCGGCCTCGTGAGCGGAGTGTACAAGCGCAAGGAGCGATTGCTCCTCATTGTGGACGTCGAGCGTGCAGTGGCGATCGACGCCGAACGGGTGGTGGTGCGGCCCAGGACCGGTACCACGTCCGAGTCCAGGGTTCACCGAGTTAACTGAGTCGGCCGCGCGCCGCAAGGAGGATTTCCAGTGTCGAACGCACGCTTCAAGCAGGTTGGCAGTCAGGCAATGAAGGAAACGGAACGTCGTCAGGGTCCGCGTCGGGAGGCCGACAACGACTTCGAGCGGTTCCGTGGCGCCGTCGACGGCGTCACCAACGCCATCATGATGGTCGACCGCGACCTCGTCGTCCGCTACGTCAACCAGGCCTCGATGGACCTGTTCGTCAAGTACGGCGCGGAGTTCCGGAAGGCGTTCCCGAGCTTCAACCCGGAAGCGATGATCGGCTCGAACATCGATGGGTTCCACAAGAACCCGGCGCACCAGCGCGCGCTGCTGGCCGACCCGACCAAGCTCCCGCACAAGGCGACGATCCGGGTCGGGAACCTCTGGTTCTCGCTCTACGTGACCGGCAGCTACAACGCGAAGGGCGACCTGATCGGCAACGTCCTCGAGTGGGCCAACGTCACCGAGTCGATGGACATCCAGGGCCAGATCGACGCCATCAACCGCTCGCAGGCGGTCATCTCGTTCGAGCTCGACGGCACCATCACCGGGGCGAACGAGAACTTCCTGTCGACCCTCGGCTATTCGCTCGACGAGGTCAAGGGACGGCACCACAGCATGTTCGTGGAATCGGGCTACGCCGCCAGCCACCAGTACAAGGAGTTCTGGAACGAACTGCGCGCCGGCCGCTTCCAGGCAGGCGAGTACAAGCGCATCGGCAAGGGCGGGAAGGAGATCTGGATTCAGGCCTCCTACAACCCGATCCTCGACGTGAAGGGCAACGCGATCAAGGTCGTGAAGTTCGCGACCGACATCACCGCGGCGAAGCTGCAGAACGCCGACTTCGAGGGGCAGCTGGCGGCCATCAGCAAGTCGCAGGCGGTCATCGAGTTCAACCTCGACGGCACGATCGTGCACGCGAACGACAACTTCCTGAACACGCTCGGGTTCCGCCTCGAGGAGATCAAGGGGCGCCACCACAGCATGTTCGTCGAGCCGGCGCATGGGGCCAGCCAGGACTACAAGCAGTTCTGGGCGAACCTGCGTGACGGCGTGTTCCAGGCGGGCGAGTTCAAGCGCGTCGGCAAGGGTGGCAAGGAAATCTGGATTCAGGCGTCCTACAACCCGATTCTCGACGCGAGCGGCCGGCCCTTCAAGGTCGTCAAGTACGCGAGCGACATCACCGAGACCGCCCGGCTGATTCAGGGCGTGCGCGAGAACGCGAACTCGCTGGCCGCGTCGTCCGAGGAGCTGACCGCCGTCTCGAAGCAGATGGGGAGCAACGCCGACGAGACCGCCGCGCAGGCGACCGTCGTCTCCGCCGCCTCCGAGCAGGTGAGCAAGAACGTCCAGACGGTGGCGACGGCGACCGAGGAAATGAGCGCCTCCATCAAGGAGATCGCCAAGAACGCCAACGAGGCGGCGAAGGTCGCCACGACGGCGGTCAAGGTCGCCGAGAACACCAACACCACGGTCGCCAAGCTGGGCGAGAGCTCGGCCGAGATCGGCAAGGTGATCAAGGTCATCACCTCCATCGCCCAGCAGACGAACCTGCTGGCCCTCAACGCCACCATCGAGGCGGCGCGCGCGGGTGAGGCGGGGAAGGGCTTCGCGGTCGTCGCGAACGAGGTGAAGGAGCTCGCGAAGGAAACCGCCAAGGCGACCGAGGACATCAGCCAGAAGATCGAGGCGATTCAGAACGACGCCTCGGGGGCCGTCCAGGCGATCGGCCAGATCGGCGAGATCATCAACCAGATCAACGACATCTCGAACACCATCGCGAGCGCCGTCGAGGAACAGACGGCGACGACGAACGAGATCGGGCGCAACGTCACCGAAGCGGCCAAGGGCAGCTCGGAGATCGCGCAGAACATCACCGGCGTCGCGCAGGCGGCACGGAGCACGAGCGACGGCGCGAGGGATTCACAGGAAGCCTCGACGCAGCTCGCACAGATGGCGGCGAACCTGCAGACGCTCGTCAGCCGGTTCAACTACTAGGTCATTGAGGCCTAAGGAGAGCAGATGAAGGCTCTGGTCGTCGACGACTCGCGCGTGATGCGCATGCTCCTCGCGCAGATGCTGCGGGAAGTCGGGTTCACCGATGTGGCCCAGGCCGAGCACGGGAAGGCGGGGTTGTCCCACTTGTCGGACAACCCCGACATCAGCCTGGCGCTCGTGGACTGGAACATGCCTGAGATGACCGGCATCGAGATGGTGGAGCAGGTGCGGAAGAACGCCTCGCTCAACCAGGTGAAGTTGATGATGGTGACGACGGAGAGCGAGCTCTCACGCGTGGAGCAGGCTCTGACGCTCGGCGCCGACGAGTTCGTGATGAAGCCGTTCACCAAGGACGTCATCACGGACAAGCTCAAGATTCTTGGCTTCAGCCTCTAGCAGGCGATGATGACAACCCTACCCTGGGGGCGTCGGAAGTGGCCGGAGCCGAC
>CANIAI010000229.1 GCA_947465275.1 Acidobacteriota bacterium
CCGACGCCGTCGCCACGGCGACGCTGGCCGGCGAGCTCGGCGTCTCCGAGGTGACCGCGAGCCTGTTGTGCCAGCGCGGGCTGGGGGACGTCGAGCAGGCGAAGCGCTTCCTGGCGCCGTCGGTCGATCACCTGCTCGACCCGTTCGGGCTGACCGACATGGCGCGCTCCGTCGACCGCATCCTGGGCGCCATTGCGCGCAAGGAGCGGATCGCGATCCACGGCGACTACGACGTCGACGGCGTGACCTCGACGGTCATCCTGCGCCGCGCGCTCGAGCTGCTGGGGGCCGACGTCATCCACTTCATTCCCGAGCGGTTCCGCGACGGCTACGGCCTGCAGCCGCAGTCGCTGGAGCGACTGCACGCGGAGGGGGTGCACGTGGTGATCTCGGTTGACTGCGGCATCCGCGCGGGCGAGGCGGCGCTGCGTGCCCGGGAGCTCGGGCTCGACCTGATCATCACCGACCACCACGAGCCGGATGCCGCACTGCCGGCGGCGTTCGCGATCGTGAACCCGAAGCGCCACGACTGCAGCTACGCTGACAAGAACCTCGCCGGCGTGGGCGTGGCGCTCAAGCTGGTGCAGGCGCTCTGCCAGACGGCCGGTCGTCCGCAGTGGTTCCCCGCGTTCATCAAGGTCGCCGCGATCGGCACGCTCGCCGACGTCGTGCCGCTGGTTGGTGAGAATCGTGTCATCGCGAAGCTCGGGCTCGAGATGCTCTCGGCAGGACCCCACAAGGTCGGCCTCCGCTCGCTGCTCGACGTCTGCGGGCTCACGGGCAAGCAGATCGACAGCTATCACATCGGGTTCATGCTCGCTCCCCGCGTGAACGCCGCCGGCCGCATGAGCAGTCCCGACATCGCGGCTCGCCTGCTCCTGGCCTCCGACGAGTCGATGCAGGCCGAAGCGGTCGCGCTGGCGCAGCAGCTCGATGCCGAGAACATCCGGCGACAGCAGGAAGAGGCCGAGATCGTCGCCCAGGCGAAGCGCGTGGTCGAGACCGACCTCGAGGTCGGGTCGCGCACCGTCATCGTCGTGGCCGGCGAGGGCTGGCATCGCGGCGTCATCGGTATCGTCGCCTCGAAGCTGGTGGATGCGTTCCATCGGCCGGCGATCGTGCTGTCCATCGATGGCGAGACCGCGCACGGCTCCTGCCGGAGCATTGCCGGCTTCGACATCCTCGCGGCCCTCGAGTCGTGCGGCGACGCGATGCTCAAGTTCGGCGGCCACAAGCAGGCGGCGGGGCTGACCATCGAGGCCGGGCGCATCCGCGAACTGCGAACCCGGGTGAACGCGTTCGCCGACACGCGGCTCGAGCCGGACGACCTGCGTCCCCGCCTCTGGATCGACGGGCCGCTCTCGTTCCGCACCCTCACGCCGCAGGTGGTGGAGGAGCTGTCATCGCTCGCACCGTTTGGTGCGGGCAACCGCTGTCCCATCTTCCGGGCGAGCGGGGTCGAGGTCGTCGATGGTCCGAGGCGGCTGAAGGAGCGGCACCTCAAGATGTCGTTCCGGCAGGACGGCCGTGTGATGCGGGGCATCGCCTGGCGTGCGTCCGAGCGCGAAGCGTTCGTGACCGAGCACCGGCGCGGCCTCGACCTGGCGTTCTCGGTCGAGCAGGACGTCTGGAACGGCGAGAAATACCTGCAGCTGACCGTCGCCGACTTCAAGGCGCCCGCCTGAGCGCCGCCCCCCGACGATGCCGCCCGCCTGGGCGTCCGACCGGGTACAATTCCGTAAGTCGATGAGTAGATGGCAGAAGCGGGCTCGGCTCGCCGTGGCGGTCGTGGGGGTTGGCGCCCTCGTCGCCGTCTATACGGGCAGCCGATCACGGCCGGCCCCGCCGCCCGTGGCGCCGCCGATCCGCCTCGACCCCAAGGCGCTCGTCGAGAGCTCCGGCAACGTGGTCCAGCAGGTGCGCGGGACGCGGCAGGAGTTCGTCGTCAAGGCGGCCCAGCAGCTGACCTACGAGGGCGGCGCGACGCGGCTGATGGGTGTCGAGATTGCCGTCGGCAATCGAGGCGGCCGCGATTACGTCATTCGGACCCGACAGGCGCAGGCGGGGGAGCGGCAGGAAGAACTGCAGCTGCTGGGTGAGGTGCGGCTGCGCGCGAGTGACGGATTTCAGCTGGGCACGGAAGAGGCGTTCTTCAGCCAGGCCGATGGCCGTGTGCGGGCGCCCGGCGCCTTCACCTTCGATCGCACGACCATGTCGGGGGCCGGCGTCGGCATGACGTACGAGCGCGACGCCGACGTCCTCTCGATCGCGGACGCCTCGGAAGTCCGGCTGCGCGACGAGGCAGGCAATACCGTCACGCAGTTCCTGTCTGGTTCGACCGTCTTCGCCCGGGGGGCGCACACGCTCGATCTCGATCGGACGGTGCACGTGCTGCACGATGCGCAGGTGATCGACGCCGCCCACGCCCTGGCCCACCTGAGCGAGGATGACGCCCGCGTCACCCGGATCGAACTCCGCGGCAGGGCGGAAGTCGGTGGTGCCGGCAGCGGCCTGGATCGGCTGCGCGCCGAGGAGATCGATCTGGATTACGCCGAGGATGGCCTCCACCTGACGAGGGTCGCGTTGCGCGGGGAGGCGACCGTCGTCCTCGCGGCTGATGAAGGGGCAGCCGCCCGCCGTGTGTCGGGCAACGTGCTCGACATCACGCTGGCGGACGACGGCTCGGTCTCGGCGCTCCGCGGCCGCGACGGGGTACGTCTGGACCTCGGGGGCGAGCCGGGCACGCCGCAGCGGACCATCCGGGCGCGCACGCTCGACGCCGGCGGCCAGAAGGGACGCGGGCTCACGAAGACGACCTTCAGGGACAGCGTGGTCTACCGCGAGGATGGGCAGCGAGCCGGTCTCGACCGGACGATCCGCGCCCGGGAACTCGAGGTCGTGCTCGAGGACGACGCGATCGACTCCGCCGTGTTCAGCGGCGCCGTCCGGTTCGAGGAGCGCGGCCTCCAGGCCGCGGGCGCGGAACTGCTCTACGAACCGCGCAAGGGCAGCATTCGCGTGAGCGGCGCCGACAGCGGGGGCACCCCGCGCGTCGCAGACGAGACCGTCACCGTCGAGGCCGCCGTGATCGACATGACGATCGAGGGCCGGCGCATGTCAGCGACCGGTGGCGTGAAGACGCAGCTGCAGACCACGTCGTCGGCGACCCGTGTGCCGGGCCTCCTCGAGGCTGGGCAGGTCGTGAACGTGAACGCGGCCCGATTCGACTACGATGGCGCGGCCGGGCGCGCCGTCTATGCCGGGGACGCCACGCTGTGGCAGGGACAGACGGCCATCCGCGGCGAGCGGATCGTCCTCGACCAGTCGAAGGGTGATCTCTCGGCGACCGGCGGTGCGCGGTCGACGCTGAAGCTCGATACGGGCATGTCGCTCGGGCGCGGTAACGAGATCACGTACCTGGAGGCCGAGCGCACGGTGACCTACGTGGGCGACAAGCGGACGCCGGCGCAGTTGAGTGGTGCGCAGGGCGACCTCAGGGCCGGACGTATCCAGGCGCAGCTCGCGAGCGCCCGGGCGGGTGCCGGAGGCAAGCTCGACCGGCTGCAGGCCGATTCCCAGATCAGCCTGTCCGTCGACAGGAGGACCGTGTCCGGAGAACATCTGACCTACTTCGCGATGGATGAACGGTACGTCGTGACGGGCTCCGCCGCAGTGCCGGTGAAGGTCGTCGAGCCGTGCCGCGAAACCACGGGCAGAACGTTGACCTTCTTCAAGTCGGCCGATAGGATTGTCGTCGACGGCAACGAGGAGGTTCGCACGCAGTCGACCGGCGGCGGCGCGTGTTCCGGCGCGGGCAACCGCTGAAATGTCGACGCTGCGCACCCACGAACTGACCAAGTCGTACGGCGGCCGTACGGTCGTCCGCGGGATCAGCCTCGAGGTCGGGTCCGGTGAAGTGGTCGGGCTGCTCGGTCCGAACGGGGCCGGCAAGACCACCACGTTCTACATGACCGTCGGCCTGACGGTGCCTGACGCGGGTCGCGTCGTCCTCGACGGCGAGGATGTCACGGACGACCCGATGTATGTGCGGGCCCGCAAGGGCATCGGCTACCTGCCGCAGGAGCCGTCGATCTTCCGCGGCCTTTCGGTCGAGCAGAACATCCTCGCGATTCTCGAGACCCTCGATCTCGATGCGGCGGCACGGCGTGAGCGGCTGCAGGAGCTGCTCGCGGAATTGAACCTCGCGCCCCTCGCGAAGTCACCTGCCTACACGCTCTCGGGTGGTGAGCGGCGCCGGGCGGAGATCACGCGCGCGCTGGTGATGTCGCCCCGGTTCATCCTGCTCGACGAGCCGTTTGCCGGGATCGATCCGATCGCCGTCACCGATATCCAGAAGATCATCTTTCACCTGAAGGAGCGTGGGATCGGAATCCTGATCACCGACCACAACGTTCGTGAGACGCTGCGCATCACGGATCGGGCATACATCGTGCACGACGGAGGAATCTTCCGGAGTGGTACGCCCGGCGCCCTGGCCTCGGATGAAGACGTGAGGCGCATCTACCTTGGTGCCGATTTCCGGTTGGACTGATTGGGACTAAGATGGTTTTCGACGTGCGGACGAAGCTGAACTACTGACGCCATGGGCATTTCGCAGAAACTGCACACCAAGCTCGTCCAGAAGCTCATTCTGACGCCGTCGCTCCAGCAGGCGATCAAGCTGCTGCCGATGTCGAC
>CANIAI010000230.1 GCA_947465275.1 Acidobacteriota bacterium
CCATGCTTCGGCCGAGGGTGTACTGGGCGTTCATCGACAGGCCGTTGGCCGACCGGCGGGTCAGCGCCAGCTGCATCGCGTCGTAGCTGTCACGGCCGCCGCTCGTCTTGTAGTCGATCTCGGCGAACGGACGCTGAATGCTCGAGATGGTCGAACCGGTGCAGAGCGTCCCGGTGAGGCTGCGCCCGTCGGCGCAGGTCACGAGGTCGAACTCACGCACCTGCGTGGCCGCCGACGCCCCGTTCGACTGGACGCCGACCGTGCGGTTCGCGATGCTGCGCAGGAACAGGTTCCGGCCCTGCGAACCGATGTAGGCCGCGGTCGCCGCGAAGCTGCCGCCGAGTTCCCGCTGCACCGACGCCGTGTACTGGTAGACCTTCTCGGGCAGCGTGTAGTCGTTCGAGTAGGCACGCGGCTGGTACGACCGGTTGTTCGGGTTGTTGATGAAGTTCGCGCGGATGGCCGCCGGGTCGATCGGGTAGGACAGCAGCGCGCCGCTCGTCAGCGTGGTCGAGATGCGTTCGGCTTCGATCGGCTGCACCTGGTCCTCGGTCTGGCCGGGGCCGACGAAGATGCCGGCGCCGCCGCGGAAGACTGTCCGGTCGCTCGGCGACCAGGTAGCCGACAGACGCGGCTGGAAGTTCGTCTTCTTCGACTTCAGCAACGGGGTCGTGTCGGGGTCGATCTGGCCGGTCCCGACGTTGAACTTCACGATGCGGTTGTCGAGCTCCTTCAGCGGGCTGTAGTAGTCGTAGCGCAGCCCGTAGTTGAGGGTGATGTTCGATGCCGCCTTCCACTCGTCCTGCGCGAAGCCGACGTAGTACTGCTGCGACGTCTGCTTCCAGCCGGTGGCGCCGTTGTGGAAGGGGCTCGCCTCGCTCAGGTCACCGAAGTACTGGATGCTGGTCGGCGTATTCGACAGGAAGTTGGTGATGTTCGAGTAGGTGTAGGTGATGCCTCCCTGCTGATCGAAGCGCATGCGGATGGCGCGGACGTCGACGCCGGCCTTCATCAGGTGGTTGCCGCTGGTCTTCGTCAGCGAGTCGGCAAAGGTCAGCGAGTAGGGGTCGTACGGAGCGCTGCGGCCGTTGCCGGCGCTGTTGACGCGCACCAGGCCGCCAGGACTCGCCAGGGCCGAGTTGCCCGTCTGCCCGGCGATCCCCGAGTTCGCCACCGAGCCGCTCAGATTCAGGGCGATGCCGCTGAACAGGCCAGAGGTGCGGCCTTCCGAGGTCGACGGCGCGGCGTTGTAGCCGACCTTGAACTCGTTGACGGTCGTCGGTGAGAGCAGACCCTGCAGATTGAAGACGGCGTTGGTCGGTCGAATCTCGGTGAGGAAGAGGCGGCCGGTCACACCCTGCGGCGACTCGTCACGACCCGAGTCGTGGAACACGCGGACGTACGACGACCAGTTGCTGTTGAAGCGCAGGTCGAGGCGACCGCTGAACGAATTCTCGCGGACCACCTGCTGTGCCTGGTACTGGGCGATGTCGAAGTCGGGGTTGCTCGTTGCCCCGTTGACGATGACCGCACCCGGCGCCAGGAAGCCCGGCCGCAGCGCCGCGATGGCGGGCACCGCACGCGCCCAGGCGGCCGCACTCGGCACCCCCTCGACGAAGTTCTGCCCGGCGTCGAGGCGATACCCCTCGTAGCTGCCGAAGAAGAACGCCCGGTCCTTGAACAGGGGGCCGCCGAAGGAGCCACCGAACTGGTTCAGCTTCAGCTTCGACTCGGCGCCCTGTGACTGGATGCTGCCATCGGTGTTGCGCACCGCGTCGAAGTAGTTGCGCGAGTCGAACCGGTCGCTGCGCGCGTACTCGAAGAGCGAGCCGCGGAAGCGATTCGACCCCGACTTGCTGACGACACTGACCTGCCCGCCCGTGCCGGTGCCGAATTCCGCCGGGTACGAGCTCGACTCGACCCGGAACTCCTGCACGTTCTCGAGGCTCGCCTGCAGCTTGAAGGGGGTGTTGTTCTCGCCATTGGCCACGCCGGGCGCGGCGTCGATGATGCCAGACCCCTCGACGCCATCGAACTTGATGACGTTCTGCTCGACGGCACGCCCCGAGAAGCGAACGTCGCCCCAGGTGCCCGTGCCGGCGTTCTGCGACCCGGGCGCCTGCAGCATCAGCTGCGACATCTGGCGGCCGTTCACCGGGAGCTCGGCGACTTCACGCTCGGTGACGTTCGCGCCGATGCGCGCGGCGCTGAGGTCGATGATCGGGGCGGAGCCCCGCACGGTGACCGTCTCGGTCACCCCTGCCGGGTGGAGTTCGAGATCGAGCGACAGCTCCTGCCCGACCGTCAGCGCCATGCCGGTGTACTCGAGCGGGGCGAAGCTGCCGACGTTCACCGTGATGGTGTAGGTCGACGGCTTCAGGTTCGGGACGATGTACCGGCCCTGGGCGTTGGTCGCGACGCTCCGCTCCTCGCCAGTCTTCTCGTTCCGGATGACCACGGTCGCGTTCGGGACGAAGGCCCCCGATGCGTCGAGCACGGTGCCGGAGAACCGCCCGTCGGCCTGCGCCGACACCAGCGTCGTTGCCATCGCGGCCAGCAGCAGGGCCAGCATCATGGAGGCCCACTTCGGCGCGCGCGTCAGGCGCTCTCTCATCTCTTGCCTTCTCATCTCCAGCCTTCTCCTCCCCCATGCCGGGGGCTGAATCCGCGGCCCCCGCCCGGTTGCGGGCGGTCGGCCAGCCTCCGGTCCGTCCAGGGATCCGGAAGCCATCACTACGGTAGGCAGGAGGTGTAACGGCGGGATGACACGGACGATCCGCGTGCGTTAAAAGGGCAAGGCCAGAATCCGTGCACGGGGATCACGATGCGTGCACGAGGCCACATCGAAGACGCCCACGGTGCTCCTCGACATGCAGTCCGCTTGAAACGACGGTCTGCGTCTGCCCCTCAAACCGTGCACCGAGGCCTCGAAACCGTGCATCGCGTGATTCGAGGCGTGCCTCGAGGCCCTCGACGCGCTCCGCGGCCGACAAATCCTGTGCCGCGAGGGGGTCGGCGCGCTGAGTCTGCCCCTCGACACGGTCTCCGAGGGGTCCGACGCGCACATGGAGGGGGTCCGGGCCACTGTCGAGGGGTCCAGGACCAGAATCGAGGGGGTCGCGCGCCGGCTCGGGCCGGCTCTCGGGCGTCTGCCCCCCTGCACGCCGCCCCCGATGGGGCCGAAGTACACTACACAGACATGCATCCGTGGCACGACACCTACGTTGACGACTCCGTCATCGCGACCGCCTTCCCCGTCATCGTCGAGATTCCGAAGGGGAGCAAGAACAAGTACGAACTGGACAAGGAAACGGGCCTGCTGAAGCTGGACCGCGTCCTGTACAGCGCCGTCTACTACCCCGCCGATTACGGCTTCATTCCCCGCACCTTCTGCGACGACGGCGACCCGCTCGACGCGCTCGTGCTCGCGCAGGAGCCGGTGCACCCGCTGACCCTCGTCGAGGCGCGGGCGATCGGCGTCATGCGCATGCGCGACGAGAAGGGGATCGACGACAAGATCGTCGCCGTCAGCGTCCGCGACCCGCAGTTCGCCGAGTACACCGACAAGGAGCAGCTGCCTGCCCACGTGCTGCGCCAGGTGCGCCGCTTCTTCGAGGACTACAAGGGCCTCGAACACAAGCAGGTGATCGTCGAGGACATGCTCGGCCCCGAAGAGGCGCTCAACATCATTCGCGACGCCTTCGAGCTGTATCGACGCCTGCGCCGCGGGGAACTGCACACCAAGCGGCAGTCGCCCGACGCCACCCAGTCGTGAGCGGACCCCGACACGACGGACATCCGCGCTCGACCGACCTCGTCCTGATGCGCGCGTGCTGACCTACACCTGGATCGCGCTCGGCGGGGCCGTCGGCGCCTGCCTCCGCTACCTGCTCGGGACCACCGTGCAGCGGCTTGCCGCCTCGGGGTTCCCCTGGGGCACCTTCGTCGTGAACCTGGTCGGCTGCGTCGCGTTCGGACTGCTCGCCGGGCTCGCGGAACACCGCGGACTGCTGGCGGGCACTGGACGCGTCTTCCTCCTCGTCGGCGTCCTCGGCGGCTTCACCACCTTCTCCAGCTTTGGATTCGAAACCGTCCAACTGCTCCGCGGCGGACAGATGATGGCCGCGACGCTGAACGTCGCCGGCCAGGTCGGCCTCGGTATCGCGGGGCTCTGGATCGGCTTCCTGCTGGCGCGCGCGTAACGCCGCGTCGTAGCAGGCGGGAGCCCGGCCGTGGTACAACCGGGATGGTGCTTTGCACTACCATCATGGCTGACATGCAGAGCGACACCATCGCCATCATCCTGGGCGGCGGCCAGGGATCCCGGCTGTTCCCCCTCACCGCCACCCGTTCGAAGCCGGCGGTCCCCATCGGCGGCAAGTACCGGCTGATCGACATCCCGATCAGCGGCTGCCTGCACGCCGACATCCGGCGCATCCTGGTGCTGACGCAGTTCAACTCGGCGTCGCTCAACCGGCACATCGGCAACACGTACCGGCTCGACCGCTTCTCCGGCGGGTTCGTCGAGATCCTCGCGGCCGAGCAGACGCCCGACAACCCGCACTGGTTCCAGGGGACGGCCGACGCGGTGCGGCAGGCGGCGCGGCACTTCGCCGAGTTCGACGCGGACTACTACCTCATCCTCGCCGGCGACCACCTCTACCGCATGGACTACCGCGA
>CANIAI010000231.1 GCA_947465275.1 Acidobacteriota bacterium
CGTCCAGCTCTGCGTCCAACTCTCAGCTGTTCGTATCGGGAATCGCGATGACGGCGATCGTCGCGCCGAGGTGCGCCGCGGTGTCGTCGCGGAACGCCACGACGTACGGATGGCGCTCGAGCGCCTGCTGCACGAGGCCGCGCTGCACGCCGATGCCGCGCCCGTGAATCAGCCGCACCTCGCGGAAGCCCGCCTCGGCGGCGGCCCGCACGTATTCCTCCACGACCGAACGGATGTCGCGCGGGTGGAAGGCGTGCAGGTCGATCGAGTCCTCGATCGGGACGCGGTGGGTCTCGCCAGGATCCGCCGGCCCTGTCACGCCGCGGCCCTACGCGGAATAGGTGGCGGTGACGACCGTCTTGATGCCGCCGCGCGGCGTGAAGTCACCCACGACGGTCATGCGGCGGGGGGCGCAGGCGGCGACCAGATCGTCGAGGATCTGGTTGGTCACCGACTCGTAGAAGATGCCGCGCTGGCGGAACTCGTTCATGTAGTACTTCAGCGACTTCAGCTCGATGCAGCGGTCGCCCGGCACGTACGTGATCCGGATCTCGCCGAAGTCGGGCATGCCTGTCTTCGGGCAGACCGACGTGAACTCCGGACAGGCGATGGCGATCTCGAATTCGCGCTCCGGACGCGGGTTCGGGAAGGTCTCGAGCGTGCTCGCAGTGGACATGACTGAAGAAATTCTAGCACTTCAGGCCAAAATCCTTCGATTTCCGGCGTGTTTGCGTTGACACCCCGGAGCGTGCGCGCTAGCATTCCCTCCGAGTTCGAGTGATTCGCCGCAGATGAGCGCGCGCAACTGTGCCGGCGAATGAGAATCGGCGCGCATCAGCAACTGGGGGACGTGATGGCAGAGGCCCGGAGAATGGGCAAGTCCGAGTTGTTCTCGCACTTCGCCGACCGCTTCGAAATGAAGCGGACGCAGGCGCGCGAGTTCTTCGACGAATTGAACACGCTGGCCGAGAAGGAGCTGAAGCGTTCTGGCGAGTTCGTGCTGCCGGGCGTCGTGAAGCTCGTCGTGCAGAAGCGCAAGGCCCGGATGGGTCGCAATCCCGCCACGGGCGAAGCGATCAAGATTCCGGCGAAGACGGTCGTGAAGGCGCGCATCGCCAAGCCGCTGAAGGACTCCGTTCTTCCGAAGAAGTAGCTTCTGTCCGCAGAAGCGGTTCCGCCCCGGCGGTCCCCCTCGAACCCGGCGCTTGCGCCGGGTTTGTTGCGTACAGCGGTGTCAGTGGCCGCGGATGCGGCGGGCGAGCTCGCGAATCTCGAGCCGGTCCATCTTGAACTTGAGCGTGCTGAGCGGAAGCCCCAGCGCGCGTGCCGTGGCGGTGACGTTCCAGCCGTTGCGATCGAGCGCGCGCAGCAGGAAGTTGCGCTCGAAGGTGGAGAGCGCCGCGTCGAGCACGTTGGTCGAGGCCGGTGCGGTCGACTGCGCCTGCGCGACGTGGAACTCGTAGGGCAGGTCCTCGTCGGTGATCCACTCCTTCTCGGAGACCGCGACCAGCCGTTCGACGAGGTTCTCGAGTTCGCGGATGTTACCCGGCCACCAGTACGACGCGAGCAGCCGCAGCGTGCTGTCGGCGATGCCGCGCACCCGCTTGTGGAACTTCAGGGTGTAGCGGCGCAGGAAGAAGTTCGCCAGCTCCGGCAGGTCTTCCAGCCGGTTCCGCAGCGGCGGCATGTGCATGGGGATGACGTTGAGCCGGTAATAGAGGTCGCCGCGGAAGCGGCCGTCCTTCACCGCCTTCTCGAGATCCAGGTTGGTGGCCGCGATCAGGCGGAACGAGGTCAGAATCGGGTGGGTGCCGCCGACGCGCTCGATCTCGTCTTCCTGCAGCGCGCGCAGCAGCTTGGCCTGGAGATCCATCCGCAGGTCGCCGATCTCGTCGAGGAACAGCGTGCCGCCGTTGGCGAGCTCGAACTTGCCGATCTGCTGGCGGATGGCGCCGGTGAACGCGCCCCGTTCGTGCCCGAACAGCGTGCTCTCGACCAGCTCGGACGGGATCGCCGCCAGGTTCACGGCCACGAACGGCCGCTCGGGGTCGCCGCCGGTACGGTGGATCAGCCGCGCGAGCAGTTCCTTGCCCGTGCCGCTCTCGCCCAGGATCAGGACGGTGGCGGGGAGCGGCGAGACGCGCCGCGCCAGTTCGACGAGCTCCCGTGTCGGACGGCTCGGGCCGACGATGAACGGACGCTCGTGCTGCTCGGCCACCTCGGCGTGCAGCCGCGTGACCTGCCGGTTCAGGTCCTGCCGCTCGAGGGCGTGGTCGAGGATGCCGCGCAGGGTGATGGCGTCGGTCCCCTTCTCGATGTAGTGATAGGCTCCGGCCCTGATGGCCTCGATGCCGAGATCCAGATCGCGCGTCTCGGAGAGGCCGATCACCTCGGTGCGGGGAGCGTTCTCGCGTACGATCCGGAGGACGTCGAGGCCGCTGATGCCCGGCAGGTGGAGGTCGAGGAGCATCAGGTCGACCTCTTCACGGTCGAGCACCTGCAACGCCGCCTCGCCCGAGCCGACCCGGACCGAACGGTACCCTGGGGCGAGCATGTCACCCAGGCGCTCCCGCGATGCCGGGTCCGCATCGACCACGAGCACGGTCCTCGGGCGCTCTGACATGGAGGTCGCGAGTATAGCGCGCTCCTTGACACCCCTGAATTTCCTTCGATAAGGTACGATCCGGATCGACAGAACCCGCCATCATGATCATCTTCTGGTTCCTCACGGGCGTGTCGCTGGTCGCGGCGCTCATGGCCTGGAACCGTGCCCGCCGCACCGCGCAACAGCTCGAGCAGCTCTCCCAGATGTACTGGGAGCTCCGCTATCAGCACAGCGAGTTGCGGGCCCAGGTGCAGCGCATGACCGGCGAACGCACCGCACCTCCCGAGACGCCGGCACCGCCGGCACGCCAGCCCGCAGAGGCCTTCGTGCCGCTGTCGGCGCTCAGACGCTAGGAGTCCTTTCGTGGCTAACGCATACGACGTGGTAGTGATTGGCGCCGGCACCGGCGGCTACGTGGCCGCCATCCGCGCCGCCCAGCTCGGCAAGACCGTGGCGATCGTCGAGAAGCAGAAGGCGCTCGGCGGGACCTGCCTGATCTGGGGCTGCATCCCGACCAAGGCGCTGCTCGAGCACGCGCACGCGCTGAAGGTCGTCCAGCATGCCGCGGAGTGGGGCGTCACGATTCCGGCGGGGACGCCGGCGATCGACATGACCCAGGTGCAGAGCCGCAAGGACAAGATCGTCACCGGCCTCACCAAGGGGATCGAGTTCCTCATGAAGAAGAACAAGATCACCTGGATCAAGGGGACGGCGAAGCTGGCCGGCGGAGGCAAGGTCGAGATCACCGACGGCGAGAAGCAGACGCTGCAGGCGCAGGAGATCGTCATCGCCACCGGCTCGCAGCCGCGCGGCGTGCCCGGCATCGAGTTCGACTACACGCGCATCATCACCAGCGACCAGGCGATCGCGCTCAGCCACGTGCCGAAGTCGATGGTGATCATGGGCAGCGGCGCCGTCGGCGTCGAGTTCGCCTCGATCTACCGCCGCTTCGGGTGCGACGTCACCATCATCGAGCTGCTCCCGCGGCTGGTGCCGGTCGAGGACGCCGCCGTCTCGGCCGAACTCGAGAAGTCGTTCAAGAAGCAGGGCATCAAGGTGCTGACCGGCACCAAGGTGACCAAGGCCGTGGCCGGCAAGGACGGCGTCGACGTCGAGGCGCAGGGCGCGGACGGCAAGACGCAGAAGATCTCGGCGGAGCTGCTGCTCGTGGCGACCGGGCGAGGCCCGGTGACCGCCGGGCTTGGCGCCGAGGAAGTCGGACTGCAGCTCGAACGCGGCTACATCAAGGTCGACGAGCTGTTCCGCACCGGCGTGCCCGGCATCTCGGCGATCGGTGACGTGATCACCTTCGGTACCGGCGTCCACCCGCAGCTCGCGCACGTCTCGTCGGCGGAAGGCATCGTCGTCGCCGAGCGCATTGCCGGCCTGCCCGTGCAGCCGATCAACTACGGCCACGTCCCCGGCTGCACCTACTGCGACCCCGAGATCGGCAGCGTCGGCCTCACCGAGGCGCAGGCGAAGGAGAAGGGCTACGACGTGAAGGTCGGCTCGTTCCCGTTCGGCGTGCTCGGCCGCGCGAAGATGGCCGGCGAGACCGAGGGGTTCGTGAAGATCGTCGTCGACAAGAAGTACGACGAGATTCTCGGCGTGCACATGATCGGCCCGCGGTCGACCGAACTGGTCGCCGAGGCGGTGCTCGCGCTGCGGCTCGAGTGCACGGCCGAGGAACTGATCCGGACGATTCACGCGCATCCGACCTTCTCGGAGGGTGTGGCGGAAGCGGCCCACGCGACGCACGGCGCGGCGATTCACATGTAGGACGGCGCGTCCGCCGATTCGCTCCGAGACACACTTCCCATGCCGACCCCTGTCGTGATGCCGCAGATGGGCGAGTCGATCGCCGAAGGGACGATCGTCCGCTGGATCAAGAAGCCCGGCGATCGTGTCGACCGCGACGAGCCGCTCTTCGAGATCTCCACCGACAAGGTGGACGCCGAAATCCCGTCGCCCGCGGCGGGGGTGCTGATCGACATCCAGGTGAAGGAAGGCGAGACGGTCGCCGTCGACACGGTGGTGGCGACGATCGCCGAGCCTGAGGAG
>CANIAI010000232.1 GCA_947465275.1 Acidobacteriota bacterium
AGCGCGTCCGAGGTCAGCGGCCCGGTGGCGATGACCAGCGGATACATCGCCGGGTCGTCGGGAATGCCGGCCAGTTCCTCGCGCACCACGCGGATGCGCGGATGCGCCGAGACGGCGGCGGTCACGCGCTCCGAGAAGCGCACCCGGTCCACCGCCAGCGCGGCGCCCGCCGGCACGCGGCTCTCGTCGGCCGCCCGCATCACGAGCGAGCCGAGACGCCGCATCTCTTCCTTCAGGAGCCCCACGGCGTTGTCGAGCTTGTCGCCGCGGAACGAATTGGAGCAGACGAGCTCGGCGAGCCCGTCGGTCTTGTGCACCAGAGTCGGGCGCACGGGCCGCATCTCGTGGATGACCACGTGCACGCCGCGCTCGGCCGCCTGCCAGGCCGCCTCGCAGCCGGCGAGGCCGCCGCCGATGATGTGCACCTCACGCACGGGGGTCTTCACGCCGGGCTCCGTGCGCACTTACGCGCTGACGGCCTTTCGCTTGCGCGCGCCGCCGGCCGCCTTCCGCGCGCCGGCACTCTTGGCCGCACCCTTCCGGCCGCCGCCGCGCCGGGGTGCCGGGGCGGCATCGCGACGGGCCGCCAGCAGTTCGGTGGCCTGCTCGAAGGTGAGCCCTTCGGGCGCCATGCCCTTGGGCAGCGACGCATTCGTGGTGCCGTCGGTGACGTACGGACCGTATCGACCCGACAGCACCTTCAGCGTGGCGCCGTCCTTCGCGATTTCCTTGAGCACCGTCTTCGCGGCTGACTGACGCCGCCGCGACACCTTGGGGGCGCGCAGCAGCTCGAGCGCCGCGTCGAAGCCGATGTCGAACACCTGCGCTTCCGACTCGAGCGAGCGGAAGTCATCGCCGTGCTTCACGTATGGGCCGAACCGCCCGAAGTTCGTCGTGACCGGCTCGTTGTCATCGGGATGCAGGCCGAGGACGCGCGGCAGCGAGAGCAGCCGGAGCGCCTCGTCGAGCGTCACCGTCGCGTCGGTCATGCCCGCCTGGAGCGACGCGCGCTTCGGCTTCTCGGCCTTCTTCCCTTCGGGGGTCTCGCCGAGCTGCACGTAGGCCCCGAAGCGCCCGTTCATCACGTAGACATTGAGTCCCGAGGCGGGGTCGACGCCCAGGGTCCGTGGGCCCTCGGCCTTCGCGCGCACCAGCTCGAGCGCCTTCTCGACCGTCAGGTCGGCTGGCGCGACCTCGTCGGGC
The DNA here is from genome assembly GCA_947465275.1 of Acidobacteriota bacterium. Classification (GTDB taxonomy): domain Bacteria; phylum Acidobacteriota; class Vicinamibacteria; order Vicinamibacterales; family UBA2999; genus JBEBGV01. The sequence goes on from CANIAI010000232.1 coordinate 1,204, forward strand.
AGCGACGCCGTCCGGCCCGGACCGCCTTCGCCCACCTGGATGAAGCCGCCGTACCGGCCGATGCGGATGCACACCGGCTCGCCGGTCTCGGGGACGGCCCCGATCTCGAACGCCGGGTAGTCGCCCGGCTTCGCGCCCTCTTCGACCGCGTCCTTCAGGCCGCGGTGCTTCGTCGGGACGCCGTAGTAGAACTCCCGCAGGAAGGCGATCCACTCGCGCTCGCCGCGCGAAATCTCGTCGAGGTCTTCCTCCATCTCGGCGGTGAAGTCCGATTCGACGAAGTCGCCGAACCGTTCCCGCAGGAGCTTGGTGACGACCATCGCGGTGAAGCTCGGGACGAGTGCGCGCCCCTGGCGGAAGACGTAGCCGCGCCGGATGATCGTGGCGATCGTCGGCGCGAAGGTCGACGGACGCCCGATGCCCAGCCGCTCCAGCTCCTTCACCAGCGAGGCTTCGGTGAAGCGCGCCGGCGGCGACGTCTCGTGGCGCTTCTGGTCGGTGCCGAGCAGCTGGATCGGCGTGCTGCCGTCGTGGTGGATGCGATCACCGGCGACGCAGTTCGGCAGGATGGCTTCCTGCTCCTCGAGCTCGGCGGCCGGGTCATCGCTGCCTTCGACGTAGGCGCGGCGGAAGCCGGGGAACTCGATCGCCTTGCCGCTCGCGGTGAGGATGGCCGACTCGCCGTCGGGCCCCTGCGCCGTGATCTCCATCGTGGTGCGCAGGACGCGCGCGTCGACCATCTGCGACGCCATCGTCCGCTTCCAGATCAGCTCGTACACCCGCAGTTCGTCGGCGTCGAGCAGCCCCTCGAGCTGGCTCGGCGTCCGCCGGAAGTCGGTCGGGCGAATCGCCTCGTGCGCTTCCTGCGCGTTCTTCACCTTCGTCTGGTACCGACGGGCCCCACCGTAGTAGTCGGCGCCGAACATCTCGGCGATCGCCCGGGCAGACTCCTGCAGCGCCTTTTCCGACAGCGTGGTGGAGTCGGTGCGGTGGTAGCTGATCAACCCCATCTGCCCGTCACCCAGTTCGACGCCCTGGAACAGCCGCTGGGCGACCTGCATGGTGCGATCGGTCGAGAAGCCGAGCTTGCGGCTCGCTTCCTGGGTGAGGGTCGACGTGGTGAACGGCGGCGCGGGACGCTCGACGCCGGGCTTCTGCTCGACGGCGGTCACCGTCCAGGGGACGTTGCGGCGCAGCGCCTCGACGAGCGCGGTCGTTGCCGCCTCGTCGAGCAGCCGGACACTGCTGCCCTTCAGGGCGCCGGTCTGCGGGTCGAAGTCCTTGCCGGTCGCGATACGGCGGTCGCCGACCCGCACCAGCGTGGCGACGAAGTCGCGCCCGTCACCCCTGAGCCGCGCCTCGAGGTCCCAGTACACGCCCGTCCGGAAGGCCCGGCGTTCCTCTTCGCGCTCGACGATGAGGCGAACGGCCACGCTCTGCACGCGGCCGGCGCTCAGCCCGGTCTGCACCTTCTTCCAGAGGACCGGCGACAGCGTGTAGCCGTAGAGCCGGTCGAGGATGCGCCGGCTCTCCTGCGCCCGTACCTTGTTCTCGTCGACCTGGCCCGGGTGGTCGAGCGCGGCGCGGACGGCGTCCTCGGTGATCTCGTGGAAGACGATGCGGCGGACCGGCACCTTCGGCTTCAGCACCTCGGTCAGGTGCCAGCTGATCGACTCTCCCTCGCGGTCAGGGTCGGTCGCGAGCAGCAGCTCGGAGGCGTCCTTGATCGCGGCGCGGAGGTGCGCCACCTGCTTCTTCTTGTCGGACGAGACCACGTAATAGGGGAGGAAGTCGTTGTCGACATCGACCCCCATGCGGCCCCAGTCCTTCTTCTTGATCTCCGCCGGCACCTCGTCGGCCGACTCGGGGAGATCGCGGATGTGTCCGTAGCTCGCCTCGACCCGGTACTCAGACCCGAGGAAGCGGCCAAGGGTCTTCGCCTTGGCCGGCGATTCGACGATAACCAGCGGTTTAGCCATGCCTCAACCTGCCCGTCACACTAGCACGGTCGTCCGGAGCGCAAGAAACGGCCGCCCCCGACCCGCACGACCTCACCCCGGAGTTCCAGTTCGAGCAGCAGCGCCAGGACGGACGCCAGCGGCTGGCGGCTCAGCACCGCCAGCGCCCCTGCATCATAGGCCTGACCGCGGTCCATGCGGGCCAGCAGTCGTCCCGCGTCGTCGAGAGGCCGGACGGCGTCGAAGAGCCCCGGTTCGCCAGGGGAGCCGTCCGCGCCGGGCGGCGGCACCAGACCCAACTCCATGAGGATCTGGTCGGCGTTCTCCACGAGCGTGGCGCCGTCACGGATGAGGCCATGCCCGCCACGGTTGCGTTCGGTGAGTGGATTTCCGGGCACGGCCATCACCTCGCGCCCCTGTTCGGCGGCGCAGGCGGCGGTGATGAGGGAGCCCGACTTTTCCCACGCCTCGATCACGACGACGGCCCTGGACAACCCGCTGATCAGGCGGTTCCGAAGCGGGAAGTGAAACGGGAGCGGGGTGATGCCGGGCGGGTATTCGGCCAGCACGACCCCGTCGACCGCAATCTCCTTCGCGAGTCCCGCGTGCTCGCGGGGATAGATGTGGTCGGGCCCCGAGCCGAGGACGGCGACCGTCCGCCCGGTGCGCAGGGCGCCTCGATGGGCCGCCGAGTCGATGCCCCGGGCGAGGCCGCTCACCACGGTGACACCACGCGCGGCCAGATCGGCGGCGAGCACCGCGGCGATCTCGAGCCCGAGTGCGGTGGCCGCCCGCGAGCCGACGATGGCGACGGTCGGCGCCTCCAGCGCGGCCTGGATCGACGCCGGGGTGCCCCGCAGCCAGATGGCGGGCGGGCAATCGGGAATCGCGCGCAACAGTGGTGGAAACGCCGGGTCGTTCCAGGGGAGCACGCCGATACCCAGTCGTGCGGCAGCGGTCACCGCCTGCGCGGCGTCGGATCGGTGCCGGTCGGCCCGTTCCAGCAGTTCGGGGTCGTCGGCGAGGAGCCGGTCGGTGAGGGTCGTGCGGGGCAGATCCCTGATGAGGGACAGGGCGATCGCCTGCTCGGGGGTCATGGCGGAGCTCCGGAGTGCGGCGGCCTTCGCAGGTCGCGGCACGCATCCGGTGACAGGCCCCCCGGCCAGGTCGCCATTATAACTGTCGTGCGGAGACGACACTCGTCGTCAGGGGATGACGCGATGCGTAAAAGGGCCGGAGCCGAACCTCGAGCAGACCAGCCAGGCGACGAATCCGTCGTGGTGCGTCACTTGCAGACTTGTCGTAACTCGTTGCGCATTCGCTGCTTGCTCCGCCTGCGCGACGGTGACATATTGGGGCACCCGTCCATGCGTACCCGACTCGTGACGCTCGCTCTCCTTCTCGGCCTGGCGGTGGCGCCGCTGGCCGCCGACGTGCGCGGCGACGCGCGCAAGCAGGTCGAGTTCGGCATCAACGTGGCGCAGC
>CANIAI010000233.1 GCA_947465275.1 Acidobacteriota bacterium
GTGCCAACGTCCAGGTCCGAATCGATCTCATGTGTCTCCGCCGGGAACGTCGGTGGTGCCGGTCGTGAGCGCCGCCACCTGCGCTTCCAGTTCCTCGATACGCTTCTTCAGTTCGGGCAGGCGTCGAAAGACCGCGGATGCCCGGCGCCACGCGCGCACGTCAATCGCGGGGTATCCCCCGAGGAGGCTTCCCGGTTCGACCGAGTTGGTGATGCCGCTCTGGCCGACGGCGACCGTGCCCTTCCCGATGGTGAGGTGTCCGCCGACGCCGACCTGCCCGCCGAACATGACGTCGTCGCCGATCTCGGTGCTGCCGGCGATGCCGACCTGCGCCGCCATCAGCGCGTTGCGGCCAATCGTGACGCCGTGCGCGATCTGCACCAGGTTGTCGATCTTGGCGCCGGCCTTGATGCGCGTCTCACCCACGGCCGGCCGGTCGACGGTGGTGTTGGCGCCGAGTTCCACGTCGTCCTCGATGACGACCGCCGCGACCTGCGGAATCTTTTCGTGGGTACCGTCCTGACGGCGGACGAAGCCGTAGCCGTCTCCACCGAGGACGACCCCGTTCTGCAGCACCACCCGATCGCCAACGACCACCCGTTCACGGATGGACACGTTCGAATGAATCACGCAGTCGGCGCCGATGACGGCGCCCGGTCCGATCGTCACGTTGGGGAACACCACGGTGCCGTCGCCGATACGCGCGCCATCGCCCACCGCCACGAACGGACCGATGGACACGCTGGCGCCGACCAGTGCCGTGTCCGCGACGGAGGCCATCGGATGGACGCCGGTCGCCGGGCGCCACGCGGGCGCGAACAGGCCCACCGCGCGGGCGAACGCGAGGTACGGGTCACGGGTACGGAGCACCGCGCACGGCGCCGCGGGACCGTTCTCACGCAGGAACACCGCCGACGCCCGGGTGCCCGACAGGGCCGAGTGGTATTTCGGGTTGGCGAGGAAGGTGACCTGGCCGGGCTGCGCCTGGTCGAGGCCGGCCACGCCCGAGACCTCGATGGCGCCGTCGCCCTCGAGTCGACAGCCCAGACGTTCGGCGAGTTCGTGGAGTGTCACGTCGGTGAATGTGCCGGCGGACTGCCGGCGACGGTCAGGATATCAGGAGCCGTGCGGAGACACACGGTCGATGAACGCCGGCAGTTGCGGCAGCCCGAGCTGCGCCGACAGTTCCGCGAGGCGCGCCTCGCGAATCGAGGGCGCCGCCTGCACGGCGGCCCGCACCGCCGAGAGTGGCGCGCAGGCGCGGCTGGTCCAGGCGACACGGTCCAGCCCCTGCGAAGCGCCGCGCATCGACAGCCAGTGCCCCACCAGCCTGAAGGCGAAGTAGTAGGCGACGACGTTGGGACCCGGGACGAAGAACAGGATCCCTGAGAGCGCGAACAGCACGCTGTGCACCACCAGCCAGCGGCGATGGCGATCGCGGTCGCCCCGCAGGGTCTCGCGCAGGTACGCGAGCGCCGCCGCCTCGGTCAGGTCGTCAGGGTATTGCAGCACTGCTTCCGTGGCATGGCGCAGGCTCCAGAGCAGCCGCTGCTCCGCGATCCGCTCGGCGACCCATGCCATGAGGCGCTCCTGCAGGCGGTCCACCCAACCCTCCGGTGCCACGCGCTCGTCGGCGGAGAGGTGACGCCGGCGTTCCGCCTCGCGCAGCATGTCGGAGAAGCGCCCCTTGAGGCGGGCCACCCAGCCGGGGGCCTCCGCCGCGGCATCCGTCCCGGCCGTGGCGTCGCCGCCTGCGTGGACGTTCGCGGCGGCGGCCGACGCGGCGTCGTCGCAGTAGAGCTCGTGACGCGCCGGTCCAACCGGGACGACGAAGACTTCCATGGGCGGCAGGATTCCAGCCGTTACCGACGCCGACGCTCGATCAACTCCGCTGGTGACAACGGCACGGCAGGACGGCCGGCCGCCTCCCAGGCGCCGGTGATCATCGCCGCCACGGAGGCAATCGAGCGGGCGAGCCGCTCTTCCATGATGGGGCGGACGCCCGTGACAAACGCGTCGTAGTACGCCGTGTCGTAGACATCACGCGTGCCGATGGCATCGGCGTCGGCCTTGAGAATGGCCGGCACCGCGCGCGTGCCCTCGGTGACCGTCTCGAAGATGAATCCGCGTGGGTCGGTGATCGCGGGCAGCGGTCGCGGCGCGATCTGCAGACGCGAGCGGTACCGCTCGAACAGCTTCGCCTCGAAGCGGACGTGCACGCCTCGCTGCCCCGTCAGCTGGCCGTCGTAGTTGACGACGCCGTGCAGCGGCTGGTTCGCGTCCGAGGCGTAGTGCGAAAGCCAGGCCGAGAAGTAGATCACGTCGAATCGGCCGAACGGCCCGGCTGAGGGATAGCGCTCGAAGGCACGCCGGAGGCTCCCGTGGAACTCCTCGGTGCGCCATGGCAGCAGTCCCATCTGCCGGATGCGGTCGGCGCCGAACTTCTGGACGGCCGCCGAGTAGTCGCGGGGCAGCGCGGCAAACGGATAGGCCCCGAAGCCGTCCCAGTCGATGTCGAGGAAGTGGTGCGGGTCCTCGCTGAACCCGGCCGTCTTCCAGGTATCCGGGTCGACGACGCGCTCGACCAGCTCAGCGCGGTGCGCCTCGAAGAACGGCCGGATCTCGGGCGGCAGGAGCCCGATGGCCTGATCCATGATGAACTGATGCGCCTCGAGACCCCACGCCCCCGACACACGGGGGACGCAGAGCACGATGACGAGCGTCGCCGCCGCGATCATCCTCATCCCGGCATTCTGCCATGCCGGTGCCCCGATCAGTCAGGACACCGCCGATGAGAATCGGCGCGCACATGTCGGTGGCGGGCGGCGTGTCGAAGGCAGTCGAGCGCGCCGTGTTGCACGGCTGCGAAGCGCTGCAGATCTTCACGAAAAACTCGAACCAGTGGCGGGCGCGGCCACTCGAGCCCGAAGAGGTGCGGACGTTCCGTCGGGGCGTCGAGGCCGCCGGCCTGACACCCGTCGTCTCACACGCCAGCTACCTGATCAACATGGCGACGGCGATCGAGCCGCTCCGCGCCCAGTCACGGGACGCTCTGCTCGACGAACTCGACCGCGCGGAGGCGCTCGGGCTGCTCGGCGTCGTGATCCATCCGGGCACCTGCACCAGCGGCACCGAGGACGAGGCGCTCGACGCGGTCGCCTCGATGATCGCCGAGGCGTTCGCGAGCCGTCCGGGCTACAGGTGCCGGCTGCTGCTGGAGCACACGGCCGGGCAGGGCCGCACGATCGGCTACCGGTTCGAACACCTCGCGCACATTCTCGAGCGGCTGGACGGTTCGCCCCGCGTCGGCGTCTGCCTCGACACCTGTCACCTGCTCGCGTCCGGGTACGACCTGGTCTCGGACGACGGCTTTCGGGACACGCTCGCGAGCTTCGCAGCGCTGGTGGGGCTCGACCGCCTCGCGGTGGTGCACGGGAACGACTCGAAGAAGCCGCGTGGCAGCCGCGTCGACCGTCACGAGCACATCGGCGACGGCCACGTCGGACTCGGGCCGTTCCGCCGCCTGCTGCGCGACCCGCGGCTCGCGTCGGTGCCGATGCTGATCGAGACCGAGAAGTCACGGGGGGCCGAGCGCGCGGGTGCCATCAGCCTCGACCCGTTCGACGTGCGGAACCTCGAGACGCTGCGGTCTCTCAGGGACGGCAGCGCCCCGTCCTAGCGGTTCGCGACGGTCACCGCGACCTCGAATCGACTGCTGCCGGGAATGGCCCTGAGCGGACGGAACCGGAGATCGCTGACCGAGACCTCTGACGTGTCGGCGCCGCGCACGACCGTCCACGCCGGGAACCGCGACCAGACGAGGAATGACGCGATCGCCGGATTCCGCCGCGCCTGCTGGACGAGCGGGTCCCCCTCGATCTTCGGCACCTCGTCCGCGAACGTCACCGAGCGCGATATCCAGGAAAACGTGCCGGTCACGTAACGGTCGCCCGCGTCGAGGATCACGTCCCGCGTGAACGGGCTCACGGGACGCGGCCCGACCATCAGCGCGGCAGGGGGGGCGCCCGTCGTGCGGGTCCAGGTGTCGGTCACGACCTGATGGGCGGCGCGCGCGCCGCCGAGCATCAGCCCGATGTACACGCAGGCAATCGCGACCGCGATACGCGCCGGACGCGGCGTCAGCAGGCGCCTTGCCCGCCAGACGCCGGCCCCGAGCAGCCCCCAGAGCCAGGGGTCGATGATGAACAGCGTGTCCCCGTAGAACCAGCGCCGTTCGAGCGGCATGAGGAGCCGCACGCCGTAGTTGTTCAGGAAGTCGAGGAAGACATGCGAGTAGACGCCAAGGTATGAGAAGGCGACGAGCCACCCGAGGCTGACGGGAGGCTCGTCCCGCGGCGCCGGACGCCAGCGGGCCCAGGCCACCATCACCAGCGTGAGGAGCAGCGGCAGCGTTACCTGCGCGAGCACGCCATGCGTCCACCCCCGCCGGAAGACCACCGCCGGTGTGCTGGTCGCGTACACCAGGACGTCGAGATCGGGCAGGTTGGCCGCGATCATCAGCGTGGCGTTCCCGAGCCTGGTGCGCCGCTTCAGGCCGGTCTCGCCGAGCGCGGCGCCGACCAGCGTGTGGCAGATGTTGTCCATCGGCCGATCTTACGCGTCAGGGCGGCTGTCCGTTTCCAC
>CANIAI010000234.1 GCA_947465275.1 Acidobacteriota bacterium
CGTCGGGTGCACCTGGACGTCGTTCGGGTGCGACGTAGCGTAGCCGTCGACCGGCACCTCCTCGATCGGCTCGGGGAGGATGCGCTGAATCGCGCGCAGCAGGACCCGGTCAGCCGTCGTGACGAGCGACACGGCCCGGCCCGCCAGCCCCGCGCGGCCCGTGCGGCCGATGCGGTGCACGTAGTCTTCGGGCACGAGCGGCAGGTCGTAGTTCACGACCAGCGGCAGCTGCGAGATGTCGAGCCCGCGCGCGGCGATGTCGGTCGCGACCAGCACCGGCACGCGGCCGCTCTTGAAATCTTCCAGCGCGCGCACGCGGGCGTTCTGGCTCTTGTTGCCGTGGATGACCCCGGCGCCGATACCCGCACGCTCCAGGAAGTCACCCACCTTGTTCGAGCCATGCTTGGTGCGGCAGAAGACGAGCGCCTGCGCACCGGGCGTCTGCAGCAGCACGTGAGCGAGCAGATCGCCCTTGCGGCCGTCCGCGATCGGGTGCACGCGGTGCTTGACGGTGCTGGCCACCATCTGGCCGTCCGACACGTCGACGCGGCCCGGGTTGCTGGTGAACTCACCCGACAGGCGGACGATCTCCGGCGAGAAGGTCGCCGAGAAGAGCAGCGTCTGCCGCTGCTTCGGCAGCGCGCCGAGCACGCGACGCAGCGCGGGCAGGAACCCCATGTCGAGCATGCGGTCCGCCTCGTCGAGCGTCAGGATCTCGATGCCGGACAGGTCGGCCGTCCGGTGCTGCAGGTGATCGATCAGGCGACCCGGCGTCGCGACGACGATGTCGGTGCCGCGCGTGAGCGACTGCACCTGCGCCTTCATCGAGACGCCGCCGAACACGACGGCGACGCGCAGGTTGAGCGGCGCGCCGTACTCGCTCAGCGACTTGTGCACCTGCAGCGCGAGCTCGCGGGTCGGCACGAGCACCAGACCGCGCGGACGGCGCGGCCCGCTGGGGCGGCCGCCGCGGATGGCGAGCCGTTCGATCATCGGCAGGCCGAACGCGGCGGTCTTGCCGGTGCCCGTCTGCGCGCGGGCGAGCAGGTCACCCCCGGCGAGGACGAGCGGAATGGATTGCTGCTGGACCGGGGTCGGCTTGGTATAGCCGAGACGGGTCAGCGGCGTACAAAGGGCGGGCGACAGCCCGAGAGCCGTGAACGGCATTGGTGAGAACGCTCCGAAAGAGCCTGAGCGTTTCCCTGAACCGCGCAGCAGGCAGATAAGTTGGGGGGGAAGGGGATGATGAGGAGCGGCTGAGCCGCTTCGGTCCCGCGGGAAATCCCGGGTGCAGATTGCTAGTGGCTCCCAGTGTAACCCGGGACTGTTTCGCGGCCGCTGAGGAAAATTTACCGCCCGCCGCTGTCGGTCCTGTCCTCCTGCCCGCAACAGCCCGGAAATACGCGCCATACGGCAGAGACACATCCTTTGCGCCGCGCCTCGCGCGCTCCGGCTCGCGGGGCCCCAGAGGAGTCACATGACCAGCACCAGCACACCCACCACGTCAGGCACGGTTCTGCCACGCCTGCTCGGCCTGCACCACGTCACCGCGACCGTCGACGACGCGCAGCGCGACCTCGACTTCTGCCTGGGGCTGCTCGGCCTGCGATTGATCAAGAAGACGGTCAACTTCGACAACCACGGCGTGTATCACTTCTATTACGGCAACCACGCCGCGCAGCCCGGCACGCTCTGGACGACCTTCCCCTACCGTGGGAAGGGTGTCGCCGTCGGCGAGAAGGGCGCCGGGCAGATCGTCCGCACCACCTTCTCGATTCCTCCCGGTTCGCTCGCAACCTGGCGGAGCCGGCTCGACGCGGCCGGTGTGCCGCTGGTGCCGGCGGCTGCGCGCTTCGGCGAGCAGGTGCTTGCCTTCCAGGACAGCTCGGGGATCGTCTTCGAGCTGACCGAGTCACACGACGCGCGCCCCGGGTCGTCGTCCGTGCTCGAGGACGACATGGCGATTCGAGGCCTGTTCTCGGTGACGGTGCTCGTGCGCGCCGCGGCTCCGACCGTGGCGTTCATGACCGAGGCGCTCGGCTATGAGGTCGTCGCCCGCATGCCCGGCCGCACGCGCCTGACCGTCAACGGCGCCGCTGCCGGCCACTACATCGACGTCCTCGAGGACGCCGCCGCGCCCGAGGCCCGTAACGGGCTCGGCACCGTGCACCACGTGGCGGTGGGCATCGGCTCCGAGGCGGAGATGGCCGCCCTGCGCGACGCCCTGGCCGCGCGCGGGCACAAGGTGAGCCCGATCGTGGACCGCAAGTACTTCAAGTCGCTCTACTTCCGCCTGCCCGGCAATATCGGCTTCGAGGTCGCAACCGCCGGCCCTGGCTTCACGGTCGATGAGACGCCCGACCGGCTCGGCCGTGAGCTCAAGCTGCCGCCGGACGAGGAAGGCAACCGCGAGGCGGTCGAGGCGGCGCTCCCGGCAGTCACTTACGCCTGAGCGGAGCGTGACCAGAGGGGCGCCCAGCCCCGTCTCAAGTTGTCGCAACGGCTGGATCCACCCGGAAGTACTGCTTACACTGCAACTTCGGGGCGTCGCAGGTGGTCAAAACACTGCGATCGTCAACGAAAGCAGAAGCAGGAGGGACGCGTGGACGCGAAGACAGGGCGAATGTGCTTGTGGTCGGTCCGGACACCCGCCCCAATCTGTTCGCAGCGATGCCGGATTACGCCCTGTGCCGCTGGAATTACGACAAACTGAGCGAACGAAACTAGTTGAAGCCACTGCCGCGCGGCGCTACTATCCCCAGACCCGGGAAGGGGTCTCTCTTTTTTGTACCCCTTTGGCCGCATCGTGTTGTGAATCGGACAACGTTGATCGGACGTGCTTGTGGAGTTCGTTCCGACGCTGTTGTCCCTGAGAGGTTACGAGGGAGACTTGCCATGAAGTTGGTGAGCAGAAAGCGCACTCGATTCGTTGTCGGGTCGCTGCTGGCTATGCTGGCGGTAATCATGTTCCGGGTCAGCGTGCCCGTGCAGGCCGCTGCAGAAAATCCGCTGGTCGCAGCCGCGAAGAAGGGTGACCTTGCCGCGGTTCGACGGCTCGTGGCCGCCGGCGCCAATGTGAATGTCACGGGCACTGACGGTGCCACCCCCCTTATCTGGGCCGCTTACAACACCGACGCGGAGATGACGCAGGTCCTCCTGGCCGCGAAGGCCAAGGTCGACACGCAGAACCGTTACGGCGTCACCGCGCTGCTCACCGCGAGCCGCACGGGCGACCTCGCCGTGATGGAGCAGCTGCTCAAGGCCGGCGCGAATCCGAACGTCGCCCCGCCGGAAGCGGAAACGCCGCTCATGGCGGCGGCCCGCACCGGTAAGGTCGAGGCGATCAAGCTGCTGCTCGCGAAGGGTGCCAACATCAACGGCACCGACGCGGCGCAGGACCAGAGCCCGCTGATGTGGGCGGCGGCCGAAGGCCACGCCGCGGCGGTCACGACGCTCCTCGAGGCCGGTGCCAAGCCGAACCTCAAGGCGCACGTCACCTCGCTGACGCAGCGCTCGCACGCGGACCACCCGACCGGCGGCTTCACGGCGCTGATGTGGGCGGCCCGCAACGGTCACGCAGACGTGATCAACGTGCTCGCGAAGGCGGGTGCGAACCTGAACGAGACGAACGGCGACGGCGCGACCGCGACGATCATCGCGATCCAGAACGACCGCCTCGACATCGCGAGCCAGCTCATCGACCTCGGCTCGGATCCGAACGACGGCTCGCTCTACCACGCGGTCGACATGCACGACGCGACCACCGACACGCTGCAGCGTGACGGCAGCCTGCTCCGTTGGGATCACCCGAACAAGGTGACCACGATGGACCTGGTCAAGAAGCTGCTCGCGAAGGGCGCGGATCCGAACAAGCCGTTCGTCGGTCAGCTCCACTCGGTGTCGATGGCGAACCCCGACTTCCACAACGCCAACGCCTTCTACCGCGCGTCGATCGCGTCGGACACCGAGGCGCTCAAGGTGCTGCTCGCGACCAAGAAGGTCAATCTCGAGTGGTCGCCCGTCGCCCCCGCCGGCGGTGGTCGTGGCGGCGCCGGCAACGTCGGCAAGACGGCCCTGATGGTCGCCGCCAACGGCGGCAAGGGCATGACGTTCGGCGGTGGCCCCGGCTACGGCCGTCTGTATGCACCCATCTGGCGCGAGGCGGGAAGCCGCCTGCCGCTCGACTCGGTGAAGCTGCTCGTCGAGGCCGGTGTCGACCTCAACGCGCAGGCCGTCGATGACGGCAACACCGCGGCGCACCAGGCGGCGCAGCGCAGCGACCTCGAGACGCTGAAGTACCTCGCGTCCAAGGGTGCGGCCCTCGACGTCTACAACTGGACCGGTCAGACCGCGCTCGACATCGCCGAGGCGAACGCCGAGACCGCCCGGACCAAGCCGAAGGAGCAGGCGAACATGACCGAGCCTGACTTCGGCCCGAAGCCTGCCGACGCGCAGGAAGTGGTCGACACGCTGCGCACGCTGATGAAGCTGCCGCCGTCGCCGAACGCTGGAAAGCCGGCCGTTTACCAGGGAGCGAAGTAAGCATGAAGAAACTTCTCGTCATCGCAGGGCTCGCCTGGGTGTCGGTCGGCGTCGTGGCGCTGACCGCACAGCAGCGCGCCCCGCAGGCGGCCACGCC
>CANIAI010000235.1 GCA_947465275.1 Acidobacteriota bacterium
CCCGTGGCGTGACGCCGCGGTCGCGCAGCGTGACGCGACGCGACGTCGCGACGGGACGCTCGGCGCCGCGCCCGATCAGCTCGAGCAGGTCGAGCGAGGTCACGATCCCCCGTACCTTCGCCCCGTCGACCACCGGCAGGCAGTCGATCTTCCGGCCGCGCATCAGGTTCGCGGCCTCGCGCACGGTGGTCTCGGGGACGACGGCCACCACCTTCGCCGTCATGAGATCCGCGACCGTCCGTCCCTCACGATAGACCTCGCCGTAGCGACCGCCGAGGTCCCGGTCCGAGAGCACGCCGACGACGGCGCCGTCCCGCTGCACCACCAGGTGGCGCACGCGGCCCGTCCGCATCTTCTCCCAGGCGGTCGCGGCGCTCTCGTGCGCGCCGACGGTTCGTACCGGCGAGCGCATCACCTCCGTGATCCGCATCACACACCTCCCCTTACGCCCGGACCGTGAGGACCGGACAGGTCGATTCCCGCACCACGTGGTTCAGCGTCGAGCCGAAGGCCAGCAGCCCGGCGGCGCCGCTGTGCGCGCCGACCACGATGACCTCCGCGTGCTGCTCGGCCGCCGCCCGCAGGATCTCGCGATACGGCTTGCCGCCGGCGACCACCTCGGTCACCTCGCAGGAGGCGCGGACGTCGGCCGGCACCACCTCCCGCAGCCGCACCTTCGCCGCGGCGCGTGCCACCTGCTCGTAATCGGTGCCGCCCGGGCCGCCCATCGGCACCGGCTCGAACACCGGCATCGACTCGACGACGTGCAGCACCAGCAGATCGGCGTCGCCTTCCTTCGCGAACGAACTGGCGACCGCCAGCGCCCTCATCGAGGAGGGTGAGAAGTCGACCGCGCAGAGAATCCGCTTGTAGAGCTCGGGGGTGGACGGCACCGCGTCCGGGGCGCGCGGCGGGACGGTCAGCACCGGGCAGGCGAGCTTGCGCAGCGCCCGCTCGGTCACCGAGCCGAGCACCAGGCGCTCGAAGCCGCTGCGCCCGTGCGTCCCGAGCACGACGAGGTCGGCCTTCAGCTCCACCGACTGCCGCACGATCTCGGCAACGGGGGACCCCTCGGTGACCAGGGTGTCGACCGGACAGCCCTCGCACTCTTCCCGGACGAAGCGGTCGAGCTCGTCGCGGAACTGGGTCATGTCGGCCTCGGTGTAGACCACCGGCGGGTAGAGCGGCGACTCCGCCGACGGAATCAGCGAGACCACGGGCGGAATCACGTAGAGCGCGGTCACCCGGCCGTCGTACTGCCGGGCGATCGCGACGGCGTGATCCAGGGCGTGGCGGGAGAACTCCGAGAAATCGACCGGACAGAGTACGCGGTTGATCTGCAGCATGACTGGACCCTCCCCCCTCAGACGCCCCCGGACGCCGCGCCGTCGCGTCTCGCTAGGTCGCGACCGCGCGGAGCTTGTCGAACGCCTGCCGCACCGCGGCGAACTGCCCTTCGATCAGGTCGCGCGATTCGGGCGGCAGCATGCTCGCGACGGCCTCCTGATACGCGCTCACCGTGTAGCTGTCGCCGCGCTCGGCCTCGGTCACGATCGCCGCGTCGCTGTGCCCCGAGAGCATGCCCTTGAGGTTCATCCAGCTGCGGTGCAGCGCCGCCGCGCGCGTGCCGTCCTGCGGGGCGTCACCGCCGAGCCGCTGCGCGTGCGGGAGCAGTTCGGACGCGAACCGCGCCCGCTGCTCCGCGAGTTCCAGCAGCAGCGCCTTCACGCCAGGGTCCTTCACCTGCGCCGCGGCATGGCGAAAGCCGTGCTCACCGTCGCGGCAGGTTTCAACCAGGTGGTTCAACAGCACGTGTTCTGAACGTTCGGCCATGGGGCCCTCCTCGGGAGGCCGGGGCAGGTTGCGTGCCACCGCGCGCGGCGCCGCCCCGTCAGGGATCCGCGCCGGAATGCGGCCGGAGGATGCGCCGGGCGGGAACTATCCCGCACACCGCGCGAATTTCCCTTGATGGCGCCCATGCTCCAGCCGCGCGGCGTGGTGGCGCGGCTGGCGCAACCGGTGCATCATCCAGCGCATCCGCATGCCACCCCTGACGGCGCGTGTCCCCTCCGCCTACTGGAGCCTCGCGCCGCGCGCCCTGTTCGACGCCCTCGCGAGCACCCCGACCGGCCTCTCCAGCCATGAGGCCGAGGTGCGCCTGCGTGAGGTCGGGCCGAACCGGCTGCGCGACGGCGACCGGCTGTCGCGGCTGCGGGTGCTCGGCGCGCAGCTGCGGAACCCGCTGCTGCTCCTGCTGGTGGTCGCCGCCGCGATCTCGCTGCTCACCGGCGAGTGGGTCGACGCCGCGATCGTCCTCACCATCGTGGTCGCCAGCCTCGCGATCGGCGCCTCGCGCGAATACGGCGCGCAGGCGGTGGTCGCGGCGCTCCGGTCGCGCGTGCGGACGACCACCGAGGCCCTGCGCGACGGCGTGCTCGTCGACGTGGCGGCGGAGGCGATCGTCCCGGGCGACGTGGTGGTGCTGACGGCCGGCAGCCTCGTGCCGGGCGACGGGCTGCTGCTCGAGGCCGCCGACCTGCACGTGAGCCAGTCGGTGCTCACCGGCGAGAGCTTCCCGGTGCCGAAGGCGCCGGGCGCCACGGCGCCGGACGCCACGCTGGCCGAGCGCACCAACTGCCTGTTCATGGGGACCAACGTGCGCAGCGGCACGGCGCTGTGCCTGATCGTGCGTACCGGCACCGCCACCGAGTTCGGCCAGATCGCGCACCGGCTCAACCTCCGTCCGCCCGAGACCGACTTCGAGCGCGGCATCCGCCACTTCGGCTACCTGCTCACGGTGGCGATGCTGCTGCTGACGCTCGGGGTGTTCGCGGCGCACGTGGTCCGCGGACGGCCGCCGGTCGACACGCTCCTCTTCGCCATCGCCCTCGCCGTGGGGCTCAGCCCCGAACTGCTGCCGGCGATCCTCAGCGTGAACCTCGCGCGCGGCGCGCAGGCGATGGCGGCGCACGGCGTGCTGGTGCGGCACCTCACCGCGATCGAGAACCTCGGGAGCATGGACGTCCTCTGCACCGACAAGACGGGCACGCTCACCGAAGGCGTCATCCGGCTGGATGGGAGCTGGGCGCCCGACGCCACCCCGTCCAGGCGACCGCTGGAGCTGGCCGCCTGGAACGCGACGCTCGAAACGGGACTGCACCATCCGCTCGACGACGCGATCACGCAGGCCTGGGCCGAGAGCCAGGCCTCCGCCCCGGTCCTCGAGAAGCTCGCCGAGATCCCGTTCGACGCCGTGCGGAAGCGGGTCGGCGTGGTGATCCGCGAGGGCGCGGTGCCGCTGCTGGTGGTGAAGGGGGCGTTCGCCACCGTGCTCGAGGCGTGCGAGCGGCTCGCGGACGGCACGCCGCTCGACGACGACGCCCGGGCGGCGATCGAGACGCGGTTCGAGCGGTGGGCCAGCGGCGGCGTGCGTGTGCTCGCCGTGGCAACGCGGGTGCTCGATCATGAGGCGCCCTGGTCGCGCGACGACGAGACGTCGCTCACCTTCGAGGGCATGCTGACCTTCCTCGACCAGCCGAAGGCCGGTGCCCGCGAGGCGGTCGAGACCCTCGCCGGCCTCGGGGTGCGCGTGAAGCTGATCAGCGGTGACAGCGCGCTCGTGGCGGCGCACGTGGCGCGGCTGGTCGGCATCTCCACGCAGCGGGTCGTCACCGGGCCCGACCTGCGCACCATGCCGCAGGAGGCGCTCTGGCAGGTCGCGGAGCAGGCCGACGTCTTCGCCGAGGTCGACCCGGGGCAGAAGGAGCGCATCCTGCTGGCGCTGCGGCGCGGGGGGCACGTCGTCGGCTTCCTGGGCGACGGGGTCAACGACGCGCCCGCGATGCACGTGGCCGACGCGAGCCTCGCCGTCGATCAGGCGGTCGACGTCGCCCGCGCGGTGGCCGACTTCGTCCTGCTCGAGCGCGACCTCGACGTCATCCGGCGCGGCATCATCGAGGGACGCCGGACCTTCGCGAACACCCTCAAGTACGTGCTGACGACGACGAGCGCGAACCTCGGGAACATGGTGAGCATGGCGGCCGCCTCGCTCGTGCTTCCCTTCCTGCCGCTGCTCGCCGGGCAGATCCTGCTGAACAACTTCCTCTCCGACGTGCCGGCGGTCGGCATCGCGGATGACAGCGTCGACGCCGAACTCGTGGCGCGCCCCGAACGATGGGACATGCGCTTCATCGGCCGCTTCATGGTGGAATTCGGGCTGCTCAGCTCGACCTTCGACGTGCTCACCTTCGTGCTGCTGCGGGCGTGGTTCGGGGCGGGCGCCGACCTGTTCCGGACGGCGTGGTTCGTGGAGTCACTGCTGACCGAGCTGCTGGTCGCGCTCGTGGTGCGGACCCGGCGGCCGTTCTACCGGAGCCGGCCCGGCACGGTGCTCCTCTGGAGCACCGTGCTGCTGGTCCCGCTGTCGTTCGCGATCCCGTTCCTCCCCTACGCGGGTGTGCTCGGCTTCGTGCCACTGCCCGCGCCGGTCGTGGTCGCGCTCGTCGTCATCAGCGGCATCTACATGGCGGCCGCGGAACTCGGGAAGCGGCACTTCTACGCCGCGGAGGCGCGGCGGGCACACTGACCCGCGGCCGC
>CANIAI010000236.1 GCA_947465275.1 Acidobacteriota bacterium
CCGACCGCAGTGCTTTCCTCTGGAACGCGAGCGCAGCCGATTCCTCCGAGCGCGTTCCGCCCCTGCGTTCCCGGACCCACGAATCAGCTCGAACGTGTCTCGCGCCTGCCGACCGGGGAGCGGATCCGGATCTACGCGCTCGGGCAGCGGCAGGGCACGAGCGGAGCGAGCGTTCCCGGCCGCAGCATCCGCCGATGATGGACGGCGCCACCGCCCCGCCCGGCGTGCTGGCGGCGAGGCGCCGGGCCCGCCCCCGGGAAGGTACCGCGCCGGTGCGCGGTGTACGATGCCGCACGCATGCCCCCCGAGCTTCTGTTCGACATCCGCGACGCCACGCTCATGCGCGGCGACGCCGTGGTCCTCGACCGCGTCAGCCTGACGATCGCCCCCGGTGATCACACCGCGATCCTCGGCCCGAACGGCGCCGGCAAGTCGTCGCTGATCCGGCTGATGACGGTGCAGGACTATCCGATTGCGCCCGAGGACGGCTCGTCACCGGTGCGCGTGTTCGGACGCGATCGCTGGGACGTCATCGAGCTCCGGTCCCGGCTCGGCATCGTGTCGAACGAACTGCACGACCGCTTCACGGGCGGTACCTGGATCGCGCGGGTGCGCGGCCTCGACGCCGTCGTGTCCGGCTTCTTCTCGAGCCAGGCGCTCTTCGACCACCACCTGGTGACGCCGGCGATGCTCCGGCGCGCCGAGGAGGCGCTCGACCGGGTCGGCGCGGCGCACCTGGCCGGCAAGCGGCTGGATCACATGTCCACGGGTGAGGCGCGGCGGGTGCTGATCGCGCGGGCGCTGGTGCACGAACCCGAGGCGCTGATCCTCGACGAGCCGACGACGGGGCTCGACGTGGTCGCGCGCCACGAGTTCATGGAGCGGGTGCGCGCGGTCGCGCGGCAGGGGGTAACGCTGGTGCTGGTGACGCAGCACCTCGACGAGATCATCCCGGAAATCGGACGGGTCGTGCTGATCCGCCACGGTCGCGTGGCCGAGGACGGCCCCAAGGCCGACGTGCTGCGCGGAAAGGCGTTCGAGGCCGCGTTCGGCGCGCGCCTGATCGTCGAGGAGCACGACGGCTACTACGACGTCAGGCCGCGGCGCAGCTAGGCGGCCGGCGATCGGCTAGGCGGCGGCGATGGCCGCGAGCACCGCGTCGGCGTGCCCGTCCACCTTCACCTTGTCCCACCGCTGGACGACCTTGCCGTCGGGGCCAATGAGGTACGTGGTGCGGACGATCCCCATGTACTTCTTGCCGTAGTTCGACTTCTCCTGCCAGACGCCGAACTTCTCGGCGACCTCGTGGTCGGCGTCGGCGAGCAGCGGGAAGGTGAGCCCGTGCTTCGCGGCGAACTTCGCCTTGCTCTTCTCGTCTAGAATGCTCACGCCGAACACGACGGTGTCGCGCTTCGCGAGCTTCGGCAGCAGCGCCTGGAACTCGCACGATTCCTGGGTGCAGCCGGGCGTGTCGTCCTTGGGGTAGAAGTAGAGCACCACGAACTTCCCCGCATAGGCGGACAGGCGATGCGCCTCTCCGTTCTGGTCCTTGAGCGTGAAGGCGGGAGCCTTCTTTCCTGTGTCGATGAGCGGCATGTCCGCATCTTATCGCGACCCCGAACCGCGGCCCTGAACCGCGACCCTGAGAACATGTCCGATCACCTCGCTCTCGCCGCCGTTGACGGCACCCTCACCTACGACGAACTCGATGTCGCCTCGCGGCGCGTCGCCGCGGCGCTGCTCGGCCGCACTGAGCAGAACAGCGCCGACGACCTCTCCGAGGCGCGTGTCGCCTTCTTCGTCCCGCCGAGTTGCGCCCATGTCGCCGTGCAGCGCGGCATCTGGCGCGCCGGCGGCGTCGCCGTGCCCCTCGCCCTGTCGCACCCGCCCCGCGAGCTGGAATACGTGATTCGCGATGCCGAGGCGAGCGTCGTGATCGTGGCGCCCGAATCGCGCGAGCTGCTCGCCCCGATCGCCGCGGAGGTGGGCGTGCGCCTGCTCACGACGACCGAGGTGCTGGCGGCCGAGCCACGGCAGGAACTGCCGCACCTGGGCGCGCCGCGCCGCGCGATGATCATCTACACGAGCGGCACGACCGGACGTCCGAAGGGCGCCGTCAGCACGCACGCCAATGTCGGCGCGCAGGTGTCGGCGCTGGTCGAGGCGTGGGGCTGGCAGCCGTCCGACCGCATCCTGCTGAACCTGCCGCTGCACCACGTGCACGGCATCATCAACGGCTTCTGCTCCGCGCTCGCCGTGCAGGCGACGGCCGAGATGCTGCCGGCGTTCGATGCCGCAACCGTATGGGAACGGCTCGCGTCCGGCGAGATCACCGTCTACACGGCGGTGCCGACGATCTACCACCGGCTGGTCGCCGCCTGGGACCAGGCGGATGCCGCCACCCAGCAGCGCTGGTCGGCTGGCGTGCGGCGGCTGCGACTGATGATGTCGGGCTCGGCCGCGCTGCCGGTCTCGCTGCTCGAGCGCTGGCGCGAGATCTCCGGACACACGCTGCTCGAACGCTACGGCATGACCGAGATCGGGATGGCGCTGTCGAACCCGCTCGAGGGGGAGCGCCGTCCGGGGTTCGTCGGCGTGCCGCTGCCGGGCGTGGAGGTGCGGCTGGTCGACGAGCAGGCCGTCCCCGTGCCCGACGGGACGCCCGGCGAGCTCGAGATCAAGGGACCGGCGGTGTTCAAGGAGTACTGGCGCCGGCCGGCCGAGACCGAGGCCGCCTTCCGCGGCGGCTGGTTCCGCACCGGCGACATGGGCATCGTCGAGGGTGGCTCGATCCGCCTGCTCGGCCGGACCAGCGTCGACATCATCAAGACCGGCGGCTTCAAGGTGTCGGCGCTCGAAATCGAGGAGCTGCTGCGCACGCACGAGGCCATCGCCGAGTGCGCCGTGGTCGGCATCGCCGACAACGAGTGGGGCGAGCGGGTGTCGGTGGCGGTCGAACTCGCGCCCGGCGCGACGCTGTCACTCGACGAGCTGCAGGCCTGGGGCAAGTCGCGGCTGGCCCCCTACAAGGTGCCGCGCGCGCTGCGCCCGGTCGACGCCCTCCCGCGCAACGCCATGGGCAAGGTGGTCAAGCCCGAGGTGGCGAAGCTGTTCGCGTAGGCCGAACCCGCTCAGTCGAGAAACCGCGCCCGGACGTCGGGCGACGGGATGAAGCAGGCATCCGGCTCGCGGACCAGCTTGTGGCGGTGCCGGGCGACCAGGTCGTAGCCGGCGTCGAGCAGCCCTGAGGGAAGCACGCGGGCGATCCCGGCCAGCGCCCAGATGCGGCCCAGGTAGCCGGCGGCTCGCAGCACCGCCCGGCCGCGGACGGCCACCTGCTCGCGCTCGGTGCCCGGCGCCTCGACCCAGACCATCGAGTCGACGCCCTCGAGTTCCGGGTGTCGGCCGCGGACGCCGGCGGCGAATGCTCCCTGTAAAGGTGCGAACCTGAGGGACTTACGCTGCTCGTGCCGCAGGATGAACGCGACGCTGGCGGCGCAGAACCCGCACGTCCCGTCGTAGAGCATCACGTCGTCAGCCATTGGGGTCGCGTCGAGGTCAGCCATTGATCGCGTGCTTCTGGATGGTATACTTTCTTTTTCCCTGACCGCCTGAAGGAGCGCACTGTGAAGGAAGGCATCCACCCGAAGTACGAAGAGGTCAACGTTCGCTGCGCCTGCGGCAACACGTTCACGACCCGCTCGACCAAGTCCGAGCTGCACCAGGAAATCTGCTCGGCCTGCCATCCGTTCTTCACGGGCCGTCAGAAGCTGATCGACACCGAGGGACGCGTGGACCGGTTCAACAAGAAGTTCGGCCTCCAGACGTCCGAGCAGCGGAAGGTCGCCGAGAAGGCTGCCAAGGCTGCGAAGGCCGCCAAGGCGCCGGCGAAGAAGACCGCGACCCCGACCGCGTAACAGCGGCCGACCTCGTTTCTGCATGCAACGGCGGGCCACAAGCCCGCCGTTCCTGCGTACGGACCCTGCCCCTCGCCTTCCCTTCGCATTTCCTGCACACAGACTGCGTCGCGAGCCGACTCGTTGCATGAAGAACGCGCCGGAGCCGTCGCACAGTCGTCTCTCGCGTGATGAAAGCTGCACGTCAGCCGACACGACTCGTGCCGCGACACATTTCAGATGAACATCGAGGGGGTCTACGCGAAGATCCAGCCCCTACACGCCAAGTTCGGCCCCCTCACGCGTGCAGTGGCCGCGCGTTTCCGTGCCACCTGCCTCCAAAACACGAACATCGAGGGGTGTTACGCGCACATCGAGGGGTCAAACGCGTAAGGCGAGGGGGTCTTACTGGAAGTCGAGGGCGTCCGGACGTCCGAGCTTGCGGTCCAGACGCTTGAGGCGGTGCTGCACGGCCACCGTGCGCGACGCGGTGCCGCGATACTGCAGCGACTGGAGTGCGAAGGCGCGCGCCTGCTCCAGATCGCGCAGCCGGTGCTCGTGGTGCACGGCCAGCGCCTCGGCCGCCTCGCGGGCGATCGGCGGCGGGCAGCGGCGAAGCTGGAGCGCGCGGCTCCAGGCATCCGCGGCGTCGTCGTACTTCCGCTCACGCCGCGCGAGCAGGGCGAAGGCGCG
>CANIAI010000237.1 GCA_947465275.1 Acidobacteriota bacterium
CGGCCGAAGACCCCCTCGAGGGTGTAGGCGATCAGCTCCTGCGTCGTCGGGTCGGTCACCTTCTGAATCCGCAGGTTCGGGCCCGGCCCGCGCATGAAGTACTGCGCCGCGTGCGGCTTGGCCATCGCCTCGGGCGCGGAGAGGATCGACGCGTCCCAGTGGTTGGCCTTCTGGCGGGCCGCGGCGTTGATCGGCAACCCGGTGTAGTCACCGAGGTCGGCGCCCGGGGCCCGGTGCGGCTGGTCCTCGTTGGTACGGGTGGCCCAGTCGCCCGTGATGTCGATCTGGGCGAACGCGGGGCTGGCCCCCAGCAGGAGCGCAAGACAGCTCAGGAACAGAAACAGACGCGCACGGGTCGTGGGCGCTGGAAGCATTCAATCCTCCGTCGGATTCCGCGTGAATCGCGGCTCATTGTGATAGCACGGCCCAGCCTGGCCGCATCGTATCATCTTGTCTCACCACACCGCCGTCCACCGTCGATGCACGGGGCTGATGGTCGCCTGATCTCACCCTGATGGAGCCCTGATCCGCTCCGTCCCAGCCCATGCCTCAGGCGTCGCGCAACTGCCCCTGTTCGAGGCGCAGCACGCGGTCGCAGGCGGCGGCGAGCCGCGGATTGTGGGTCGCGATCACCGACGTCAGGCCGTGCTCGGCGTGCATCGTCTTCAGCAGGCCGTGGAGCGCCTCGGCCGTGGTCTCGTCGAGGTCACCGGTCGGCTCGTCGGCCAGCAGCAGCGCCGGGCGCATCACCAGCGCCCGGGCGACGGCCACCCGCTGCTGCTCACCGCCCGAGAGCATCCCCGGCCGGTGCGCCAGGCGTTCGGCCAGCCCGACACGCGACAGCATCTCGAATGCCCGGCCCTTGGCCTCGGCGCGGGGCACCCGGGCGATGCGCATCGGCATCTCGACGTTCTCCGACGCGTCGAACTCAGGGAGCAGGTGGTGGAACTGGAAGACGAACCCGAC
Source organism: Acidobacteriota bacterium (assembly GCA_947465275.1). Classification (GTDB taxonomy): domain Bacteria; phylum Acidobacteriota; class Vicinamibacteria; order Vicinamibacterales; family UBA2999; genus JBEBGV01. Next base: position 967 of record CANIAI010000237.1, read on the forward strand.
GTGCCTGTTCCGGAATTCCACCAGCGCGGCATCGGTCAGGGTCGAGACGTCGGTGCCGGCGATCGTGATCCGCCCCGCGTCGGGCCGGTCGAGCCCGCCGAGGACGTGCAGCAGGGTGCTCTTCCCCACGCCGGAGGCGCCGACGATCGCCAGCATCTGCCCCGCCGGCACCTGCAGGTCGAGGTCCCGCAGGACGTGGAGGCGCTGGGTGCCGACGACGTAGAACTTGTTCAGGCCCGAGACGTCGATGAACGGGGTCACGCGGTCGGCGTCCTACTCGAAGCGCAGCGCCTGCACCGGGTCGAGGCGCGAGGCCTGGCGCGAGGGGTACAGGGTGGCGAGGAAGCAGATGACGATCGCCGACACCACGACGGCGATGAAGTCACGGGGCAGCACCACGAAGGGAACGTACGACACCTGGTACACGTCCATCGGAATCCGGATCAGGCGGTACTTGTCGAGCACGTAGCAGATCGACAGGCCGCCGAGGCTGCCGAGGGTGGTACCCACGAGGCCGATGATGAGTCCCTGCAACATGAAGATGGTCATCACGCGTCGCGAGCCGGTGCCCATCGTCTTCAGGATGGCGATGTCGCGGCTCTTCTCCATGACGAGCAGGATGAGCGAGGCGACGATGTTGAGCGCGGCCACCGCCACGATCAGCCCGATGGTCACCGAGATCGCCATCTTCTCGAGCCAGAGCGCCGAGAAGAGCGACTGGTTCAGGTCGGCCCAGTCCTTCGCCTGGTAGTCGGCCCCGAGCTGCGCGGTCACCCGGTCGGCCACGCCCGAAGCGTCGTAGATGTCACGGACGTGCAGCTCGATCAGGTCGGGCTCGGTGCGCCCCATCAGCCGCTTCGCGAGATCGAGCGAGATGAAGCCGTACTCGGAGTCGAACTCGAACAGCCCCAGGCTGTAGATGCCGGCGATCCGCAGGCGCCGCATCCGCGGGATCATCCCCATCGGCGACAGCGTGCCCTGGGGGGTCTGCAGCGTCACCGAGTCGCCGACCCTGAGCGACCCGCCGGGCGGCCCGAGCTGGATCGCCAGTTCGCGTCCGATCAGGATGCCGGGTACGTCACTGGCGGCGCTGTCGTCCACCAGCGCCTGCACGCCGCCGCTCAGCATCGACTTCTGGATGTCGGTGACGCTCGGTTCGAGGGCCGGGTCGACGCCCTTCAGGCTGATGAACGCCTGGGCGTCACCGGCGACGATCAGCGCCTTGCCGAGGATGGCCGGCGCCGCCCCCGTGACCCCATCGACGCCGCGGAGCTTGCGCACCTCGGCCTGGTAGTCATCGATGCCGCCGGTCTTCCACACATAGACATGCGCGGTGGAGCCGAGGATGCGGTCGCGCAGCTCGCCCTGGAGGCCGGTCATCAGGCCGAGCGCGATGATCAGCGCCATCACGCCGACCGCGACGCCGATCGTCGAGATCAGTGAGATCAGCGAGATGAAGGCCTGCTTGCGGCGGGCGAGCAGGTATCTCAGCGCGATGAAGAGCTCGAGCGGCACGTCCCTCCCTTATACCGCAGCAGCGGCCTGACCACCTCAGCCGCCGCCTAGCGGGGACGCATCAGCGGGAACAGGATGACGTCGCGAATCGAGGGGCTGTTGCTGAGCACCATCACCAGCCTGTCGATGCCGACCCCCTCGCCCGCCGCCGGCGGCATGCCGAATTCGAGCGCGCGGATGTAGTCGTCGTCCATCGCGTGCGCCTCGTCGTCGCCGCCGGCCCGGTTCGCCAGCTGCGCCTCGAAGCGCCGGCGCTGCTCGACCGGGTCGTTCAGCTCGCTGAAGGCGTTCGCCACCTCGAAGCCGCCCATGTACAGCTCGAAGCGCTCCACCGTCTCGGGGTCGTCCGGCTTCTGCTTCGAGAGCGGCGAGACGTCGGTCGGGAAGTCGCAGACGAAGGTTGGCTGCACGAGTTCGTCCTCGCAGAGCCGCTCGAAGATCTCGGAGGCGATCTTGCCGGCCGGCATCGCATCGGTGATCTCGATGCCGAGCTGGCCGGCGAGCGCGGCGGCGCGTTCGCGCGACCGCAGGTCGGCCTCGGTCACCTCGATCCCGAGGCGGCGTGAGGCCGCGGCCCGCGCGCCCTCGCGCAGCGGCAGCCGGCGGAACGGGGCGCGCAGCGAGATCGTGTGCTCGCCGAAGGTGACCTCCTCGGCCCCCGCGGCCTTCCGCGCGACCTCGGCGAACATCGTCTCGGTGAGCACCATCAGGTCGTTGTAGTCGGCGTACGCCTGGTAGAACTCGAGCATCGTGAACTCGGGGTTGTGCTGCGTCGAGATCCCCTCGTTCCGGAAGTTGCGGTTGATCTCGAACACCCGCTCGATGCCGCCGACCGTGAGCCGCTTCAGGTACAGCTCGGGCGCGATGCGCATGTACAGCCGCATGTCGAGCGCGTTGTGGTGCGTGACGAACGGCCGCGCGAGGGCGCCGCCCGCGATCGCCTGCATCATCGGCGTCTCGACCTCGAGGAAGCCGCGCGCGATGAGGAATTCGCGGATCGCCGTCACGACGCGGCTGCGCACCTCGAACACCCGGCGCGAGTCGGGGTTCACCACCAGGTCGAGGTACCGCTGGCGATACCGCGTCTCGACGTCGGTGAGGCCGTGCCACTTCTCGGGCAGCGGCAGCAGGCACTTCGACAGGAAGGTGAGGCCGCTCGCCTTGATCGTCAGCTCGTTGGTGCGCGTGCGGAAGATCGTCCCCTCGACGCCGACCCAGTCGCCGAAGTCGAGCAGCTTGAAGATCCGGAAGTCGGCCTCGGGCAGCGAGTCGGCGCGGATGTAGGCCTGGATGCGCGCGCGTCCGTCCGAGAGCACCAGGAAGTTCGCCTTGCCGAAGCTGCGGATGCCGAGGATGCGGCCGGCGGCGCGGGTGGCGATCGGCGTCGCCTCGAGCACCTCGCCCGGCGTCTCGCCGTGGGCGGCCACGAGCGCGTCGACGGTGTCGGTCGCGTCGAACTTCCGCGGGTAGACATCGATGCCGAGGGCGCGGAGCTCCTCGAGGTTGGCGCGTCGCTGGACGACCTGATCGGATTCCTGCACGGTGCTCATGGGCGCTGCAATCCCCGTCGAATCGCGTCGAGCACGCCGTTGATGAACCGGACGGCGTCGTCGCCGCTGAAGGTGCGGGCGAGTTCGATGGCTTCGTTGATGACGACCTTGGCCGGCGTCTCGGGTTCGTGGAGGAACTCGTAGACGGCCAGCCGGAGGATGAGGCGGTCGAGTACGTTCATCCGCTCGATACGCCAGTTGTCGGCCGCGCCCTGGATCATCGGATCGAGCTGCTCGGTCGTCCCCGAGACACCGACCGCGAGCCACTCGGCGAAGTCGCGGTGCTCCTGCGGCAGCTCCTCGCTGGACGGACCGGTCCAGAACCCGAGGCGGACATCGTCCATCTTCGCCCGCCCGACTTCCCACTGGTAGAGCATCTGCACGGCCGCCACCCGTGCGCGGTGCCGCGGCTCGCGCACCGTCTGCGAGGCCGGACGCTTCTCGGACTTCGCGCGTGGACCACGCGTGCCGGGTTGACCCGGCTGGTCAGGCTGGTCAGGCTGGTCGGGCGTGTCGCTCATCGCGGTGCCCCGGCGCCAGGGCCCGACACCGGCA
>CANIAI010000238.1 GCA_947465275.1 Acidobacteriota bacterium
CGCGACGGGCGCGACGCCTCGGCCAGCGCGTCGGCGCGCGTCTGCTGCCAGTCGCGGTGCGCCGCGTGGTAGCCCTGGAGCACCTCGGTGTCGACGTCCTTCCGGATCAGGTCGTCGCGACGGAGGCCGACCGGCGCCTGCGCGCCGAGGTCCAGCACGCCGGGCTCGGGTGACCACCAGACCACCTCGCAGGCGCCCTCGGGGTCGCCCGGGTCGCCGGTGTCGTGCAGCCCGGGCGAGACCGTCTTCGGTCCGGCCGGATCCCCCCCGGGTCGGGTCAGCACGGTGTCGCGACTCCGGAACGCCGGGCATCCGGGTGCCGGCGCGCCGTTCCTCGCCGCCGCCAGCGGCGGGTAGAGCGCCTCGTTGAGCGGACGCAGCCACCCGTCGTCGAGCGGCTCGTCGCCGACCGCCGGCACCACGAGCAGGTCGCGGGCGCGGGTCGCCGCCACGTAGGCCACGCGCTGGCCCTCCGCCGTCTCGCGGTCGAGTTCGAGCGCGCGGTGGATCGTGAGGTCATCCGGCGCCCAGCCGCCCAGCCGCAGCGCGCACAGGCCGCGGGCCGGGTCGACGTAGCGGTTCACGTCCCACGGCGTGAGCTTCGCGGTGATGTCGGCGAGGACCACCACCGGGAACTCGAGCCCCTTCGCCTTGTGCACCGTCATGAGGCGGACGCCGTCGCTCCCGTCCTCGAGGATCGGAGCTTCGGCCGCGCCGCCCGTCGTCGCCTCGTCACGCAGCCGCTCGACGAACCCGCGGAACGACATGCCGCCCTGCAGCTCGTACTGGCGCGCGAGCTCGGCCACATGCAGCACGTTCGCGAGCACCTGCTCCCCCGCCGGCCTGAGCACGAAGCCGACGTGCGCGCGCGTGCGCTCGAGCAGCGCGAGCACCGTGTCGGCCACCGGGTACCGGTTGCGCCCGCGGTGCAGCTCGGCGAGCGCCTGCAGCGCCTCGGCGATCGGCGCGAGGCGCGGCGGCAGCGACGAGGGCAGCGCGCGGAACGGATGGAACCGGCCCCCGAGGTCCTGGAACTCGAGCAGTTCCTCGTCGCCGATGGCGAAGAGCGCGCCGCGCAGCGTGGCGAACACCGAGAGCTGGTCTTCCGGCCACTCGATCGCGGCGAGCGCCGCCCGCACCGTCTCGATCTCCTCGCGGTCGTGGAACGTCTTGCCCCCCACCAGCAGGTGCCGGACGCCGCGCGCCTCGAGTGCGGTGAGGTAGGGCCGCGTGATGTCGTCACCGAAGCTCACGAAGCGACGGAACAGGATGCAGACGTGCCGGGGTTCGACCGGCACGCGCACACCGGGCCTGTGACGCTCGGTCACCGTCCAGCCGCTCGTCGTGAGCAGCCAGTGGATCCAGGCGCCGACCGCGTCCGGCAGCGACGCCTCGATCGCCTGGTGGCTCACGTGGCGCGTGCCGTAGGGTTCGGGCACCGGCAGCGCGACGACCGGCGGCTGACCCGGGTGCGGGTCGCGCGACGACGCGAGCGCGACATAGCGCGCCTGGTGGCGATCGGGGTTGCCGTCCATCACCCGCGCGAACGCCCGGTTCACGAACCGGTGGATGCCGGGGACCGACCGGTAGCTCCGGTGCAGTTCCACCCGGATGCCGCCCGCCGCTTCGAGCAGCCCGCAGACGCGCGTGTAGGTGCCGACGTCGGCGCGGCGGAAGCGGTAGATCGCCTGCTTCGGGTCGCCGACGACGAAGAGTTTCCCCGGCACGGGGCGCACGTGATCCCAGCGCGCCTCGGACGCATCGTCGGCCGCGAGCAGGAGGAGCAGCTCGGCCTGCACCGGGTCGGTGTCCTGGAACTCGTCGATGAACAGGTGCGAGAAGCGCTGCTGGAAGTGGGCGCGCACGTGCGCGTCGTCGCGCAGCAGGTCGCGCGCCCGCACGAGCAGGTCGAGGAAGTCGAGCGCCCCCTCCGACTGCTTCACCGCCTCGTAGGCGTCGACGCAGCTGAAGAGTTCACCCTGGAGCAGCGCCGCCAGGTCGGCGTCGGCCACGGCCACCAGGTCGGTGAGCGCGGCGAGCAGTGCGTCACGCGCCGCCACGACCTCGGCCCGCGGACGGCCGGGACCAAACGTCGCGCCCGATCCCTTCCGGCCGCGCCGCAGATCGCGATGTCGCGACAGTTCCACCAGCCGTCCCTCGAGATCGTCGAGGTCGACCGGCGCACCCGCCTCGTCGAGCCGCTGCAGTTCGGCGCTCAGCGCCGCGATCGGACGCGTGTCGGCGTACAGGTTGTCGGACGGCGAGTGCGGCGCCGCCGTCAGCTCCGCCACCTGGTGTACCTGCGCCGTCACGCGCGCGAGCAGCGCGGCCCGGTCGAACGGCGGACGGGTCCAGGGCGCGCGCAGGTCGCGCCACTGCACGAGCGTCCCGACGGCGGTGCGCAGTCGCGCGATCGGACCGTCCTCGTCGGGGTCACCCGGACGCGACGCCCGGCTCGGCCGCTTGAGCGACCGCCGCACGCCTTCCGGCGGGTGCTCGAGCCGCGCCGCCAGCCAGCGGTCGAAGGCGCGTCCGAGCAGGCGCTCGGCCTCGCCCTCGGTGAGCACCCGGAACAGCGGATCGACCCGCGCCTCGACCGGACGCTCGCGCAGCAGGTCGGCGCAGAACCCGTGGATGGTGGTGACGTGCGCCTCTTCGAGCGTGTGTACCGCCTGTTCGAGCCGCCTGGCCTCGTCCGGGTCGGTCGCCGCCTGACGCGCGTGCTCGAGATCCTGGCGCAGGCGCAGCTTGAGTTCGCCCGCCGCCTTCTCGGTGAACGTCACGGCGACGAGGCTGGCCATCGTGGCGCGCCCGGTCCGCAGCACCGCGAGGATGCGCTTCACGAGTTCGGTCGTCTTCCCGGTCCCGGCGGCCGCCTCGACGACCAGCGTCTGGTCGAGCGCGGTCCGAATCAGGTGGCGCGCATCGGCATCTGACATCGTGACGGTCACGGTCGCTCCCGCAGGGCGTGGAGGTGGCTCAGCGGCTGCGACGGCTTGCGCTGCACGCGCCGATGGACGTCGGTGCCGCAGACCGGCCGGTAGTCGCACCGCTCACAGGTCTTCGCCTCGGGAGCCGGCGGCAGGAATCCCTCGGCCACCGCGTCCTCCACGATCCGCAGCACCTCGAGCCCCGCCTGCCGCGAGGCGGCGTCGAGCGCGATCGTCCGCGAGCGGAAACCGCCCGACACCGTGCTGAACAGCAGCCGCCCCCCGACGACCGTGCGCCGAAGGCCCGCCTCCACCGCGACCGCATAGAGCACCGGCTGCAACACCCTGCCGCCGTCGATCACGAGCTTGTCGAGCCCGTCGGGCGGACGGCCGGTCTTGAAGTCGGTGACGCGCAGCTGCCCGGTGGTGCGGTGCTCCTCGATCAGGTCGATGGCGCCCCGCAGCCGGAAGCCGCCGTCGATCGCGATCGGATCGGGAAGGCTCGCCGGGTCACGTTCCCCGGGCACCGACCCGAACCCGAACTCGAAGTACCGCGGCACCCACTCCTCACCCTCGGTGACGAGCAGGTCGAGCCAGCCGTGGAGGTCCCGCCGGATGGCGGCGATCTCCTCCTGCCAGACCCGCTCGACGGCGGGGGCGAGCCGCTCATGCGCGTCGGTCGCCACCGCGTCGATCGTCGCGTCGAGGGCGCGGCGGGCTGCCGGCAGCGAGGCCGCGGTCACCGGCAGTCCGTCCTGCTGCTGCAGCGTCCGGAGCGTCTTCGCGTGCATCTCGTGGACGAGGCTGCCGCGCGTGAGCGGGTTCATCCGCTGGAGCGGCTCGGGCAACGCGAGCGGCTGCAGCCGGAACATCGCCGACAGCACGAACTGGTACGGGCAGGCGGCGAACTTCTGCAGCGCCGACAGCGAATAGGCGCGGGCCGTCGGGCGCTGACGCGCGAGCGCCGCGGCCGTCGCCTCGGTGCGGCGGACGAGCCCGTCGTGCGGCGTCCACTTGGACCCGCCGCGCGACCAGCGGGCGATCACCGACCGCCGCAGCGGCTCGTTCAGCGCGAGCAGGTAGTGCGCATGCCCCTTCACCGCCTCGGCATCAGGCGCGTCGAGCAGCCGTCGCAGCACCGCCAGGTCGTGTTCCTGCTCGTCGATCGCCTCGGCCGGGTCCTCGGGCGCCGGCCACGCGAGGAAGGCTCTCGAGGCGTCTCCGGCGAGCGCCTCGAGTTCCTCGTGGTTCGGCACCCGGCCGGTCGTCGCCTGCATCAGGTCGAGGGCGTAGAACGACGGGACGCGCGCCCGCGCCTCGTTCTGGTCGATGCGCGGATAGGAGACGACGAGGCGCGTCTCGGCGGCCCCGGCGGCGAGCCGCAGCGCCTGCCGTTCCTGCGAGAGCCGCGCGTGCCGGGTCGCGAGCGGCGTGGGCAGGACCTCGTTCAGGTCGTCGCGCAGGGCGTCGAGCAGCAGTGGGTCTTCGTGCCCCTTCTGCGGGAAGATGCGCTCGGCCAGCCCGGGGACGAACACCACCGCGAAGCTGCGCCCGCGCAACTGCGCCGGCGTCGCGACGAACACGCGTCCCTCGCGACGGGCGGGCGGCTCGGCGGTGACCGTGAGCAGCCGCTCCGCGAGCACCCGCTGCA
>CANIAI010000239.1 GCA_947465275.1 Acidobacteriota bacterium
CGGTTGTTGCGGTTGATGACGCGGCGATAGAGATCGTTCAGGTCGGAGGTCGCGAAGCGGCCGCCATCGAGCGGCACCAGCGGGCGCAGTTCGGGCGGAATGACCGGGATGACGTCGAGAATCATCCACTCCGGGCGGTTGTTCGACTTGCGGAAGCTGTCGACGACCTTGAGCCGCTTGGCGTACTTCAGCTTCTTCTGGACCGAGGTCTCGCTGCGCATCTTGATGCGCAGTTCCTCGGCCAGCTTCTCGATGTTGACGCGCTTCAGCAGTTCCTTGATCGCCTCGGCGCCCATCTGGGCACGGAACTTCGTCCCGTGGTCCTCGCGCGCCTTGCGGAACTGCTCCTCGTTGAGGAGCTGGTTCTGCTTGAGGTCGGTGTCGCCCGGATCGATGACGACGTAGCCCTCGAAGTAGAGGATGCGCTCGAGGTCCCGCAGCGAGATGTCGAGCAGGTGCCCGATGCGGCTCGGCAGCCCCTTGAAGAACCACACGTGGCTGACCGGCGTGGCCAGCGTGATGTGGCCGAGGCGCTCGCGGCGCACCTTGGCCTGCGTGACCTCGACGCCGCACTTGTCGCAGATCACGCCGCGGTGCTTCATGCGCTTGTACTTGCCGCAGAGGCACTCCCAGTCGGTGATCGGCCCGAAGATCTTGGCGCAGAACAGGCCGTCGCGCTCCGGCTTGAACGTCCGGTAGTTGATCGTCTCGGGCTTGGTCACCTCACCGAAGGACCACGAGAGAATCTTGTCCGGCGACGCCAGGGAGATGCGGATGGCGTCGAAGTCGGCCCGCAGCGCGGTCTTGCTGTCGTGAAAGCTTGGTCTCATAGGCCTGTTACACCTGCTCCAGAACCGGTTCCCCGTCACCCGCCGGCAGCGGCTCGGACGGTCGCTTCTTCGTCGAAATCAGCTCGACGTCGAGGCAGAGGGACTGCAGCTCCCTGATGAGGACGTTGAACGACTCGGGCAGCCCGGGCGTGAACGACGCGTCGCCCTTGACGATGGCCTCGTAGATCTTCGCGCGGCCCGTGACGTCGTCCGACTTCGCGGTGAGCAGCTCCTGGAGGATGTGCGCCGAGCCATAGGCCTCGAGCGCCCACACTTCCATTTCGCCGAAGCGCTGGCCGCCGAACTGGGCCTTGCCACCGAGCGGCTGCTGCGTGATGAGCGAGTACGGCCCGATCGAGCGCGCGTGGATCTTGTCGTCGACCAGGTGCGACAGCTTGAGCATGTAGATGTAGCCGACGGTGACGTCCTGCTCGAACGACTGGCCGGTCATGCCGTCGTAGAGCCGCGTCTTGCCGCCGCGCGGCAGCCCCGCCTCGTCGAGCCACTGCTTGATCTCGTTCTCGCGGGCGCCGTCGAAGACGGGCGTCGCGAAGTGGAGGCCCAGCGCGTGCGCGGCCCACCCGAGGTGGGTCTCGAGGATCTGCCCGACGTTCATACGGGACGGAACGCCGAGCGGATTGAGGACGATCTCCACCGGGGTGCCATCCGGCAGGTACGGCATGTCCTCTTCCGGCAGGATGCGCGCGATGACGCCCTTGTTACCGTGGCGGCCGGCCATCTTGTCGCCGACCGACAGCTTGCGCTTCATCGCGACGTACACCTTGACGAGCTTGATGACGCCCGGGGGCAGCTCGTCGCCGCGGCGAATCTTTTCCTTCTTCTCTTCGAACAGCTGGCGGATGACTTCCACCTGCCGCTCGGTGCGCTCCTCGAGAATGCGGAGGTCGCCCTCGAGGCGCGGGTCGTCGGTCTGGAGCTTGAGGCGCACCATCTGCTGGTACGGCACCTCGCGCAGCACCTCATCCGTGAGCTCCGTGCCCTTCTTGAGCAGCCGCTCCCGGCCGTACTCGTCGAAGGCATCCGCGCGCAGCGTCTGGCCGACGAGCATCTGGATGACCCGCTTCTTCACTTCGTCGTGAAGGATGCGGATTTCATCCTGGAGGTTCTTCTCCATCATCTCGAGCTCTTCAGCCTCGATGGCCTTGGCCCGGTCGTCCTTCTCGATGCCCTTGCGCGAGAAGATCTTGACGCCGACGATGATGCCCTCGATGCCCGGGGGGCAGATGAGGGACGCGTCGCGGACGTCGCCCGCCTTCTCGCCGAAGATGGCGCGCAGGAGCTTCTCTTCCGGCGTCAGCTGGGTCTCGCCCTTCGGCGTGACCTTGCCGACGAGGATGTCGCCCGGCTTCACGTAGGCGCCGATGCGGATGATGCCGCTGTCATCGAGGTCGCGGAGGTAGTTCTCCGAGACGTTCGGGATGTCGCGGGTGATTTCCTCGGGCCCGAGCTTGGTGTCGCGGGCCTCGATCTCGAACTCCTCGATGTGGATGGAGGTGTAGTAGTCCTCCTTCACCATCTTCTCGGAGACGAGGATCGCGTCCTCGAAGTTGTAGCCGCGCCACGGCATGAAGGCGACGAGCACGTTGCGCCCGAGCGCCAGCTCGCCCATCTCGGTGCAGGGCCCGTCGGCCAGAATCTGCCCCTTCGCCACCTTCTGGCCGACCCGGATGATTGCCTTCTGGTTGATGCAGGTGTTCTGGTTCGAGCGCTTGAACTTCGTCATCGGGTAGATGTCAGCACCCATTTCCTTGCTGACCTCTTCCCCGTCCAGGTGCTGTCCCTCGACACGCACCACGATGCGCTGGCTGTCGACGTAGTCGACCGTGCCGCCACGGCGGGCCACGACCACGGCGCCCGAGTCGCGCGCCGTGATGTATTCCATCCCGGTGCCGACGTACGGCGCCTTGGCGCGAAGCAGCGGCACCGCCTGGCGCTGCATGTTCGAGCCCATCAGCGCGCGGTTCGCGTCGTCGTTCTCGAGGAACGGCACGAGCGAGGCGGCGACGGACACGAGCTGCTTCGGCGAGACGTCGATGTACTGGACCTCTTCACGCGGGGACAGGATGAAGTCGCCCGCGCGGCGCGCGTCGACACGGTCCTGGATGAAGCGGCCGGTCTCATCGAACGGCGCGTTCGCCTGCGCGATGATGTACTGGTCCTCTTCCCACGCCGACAGGTAGAAGGAGTGGGGCTCGAACTCGACCCCCTTCTTCTTGTTCTTGCCTTCGGAGGCGGCCAGCTCGTCGGCCTCGACGATGTCGCCCGCCTTGTACTTCGTGTTCCCGCCGGCGTTGGTGACGAGCACGTAGTCGATGACGCGCCCTTCCTTCACCTTGCGGTAGGGCGACTCGATGAAGCCGAACTCGTTGATGCGCGCGTAGCACGACAGCGACGAGATCAGGCCGATGTTCGGACCTTCAGGCGTCTCAATCGGGCAGATGCGGCCGTAGTGCGTCGGGTGGACGTCGCGCACCTCGAAGCCGGCGCGTTCGCGAGACAGACCGCCGGGCCCGAGGGCGGAGAGACGCCGCTTGTGCGTGATCTCCGAGAGCGGGTTGGTCTGGTCCATGAACTGGGAGAGCTGCGAGGAGCCGAAGAACTCCCTGATCGCCGCCATCACGGGCTTGGCGTTGATCAGGTCGTGCGGCATCGCCGTCGCCATCTCCTGGTAGACCGACATCTTCTCCTTGATCGCGCGCTCCATGCGGACCAGCCCGATGCGGAACTGGTTCTCGAGGAGCTCGCCGACCGAGCGGACGCGCCGGTTGCCGAGGTGATCGATGTCGTCGACGTTCTGCGGATTGCGCCGCAGCTTCAGCTGGTATTTGATGACCTCGTAGAAGTCCTGCGGGTGCAGGATCTTCTCGTCGAGCAGGGTCTTCAGCTTCAGCTTCGTGTTGAGCTTCAGCCGGCCCACTCGCGAGAAGTCGTACTTCTGCGGGTTGAAGAACATGTTCTCGAAGAGCGACCGCGAGCTGTCGAGCGTGGGCGGGTCGCCCGGCCGCAGACGGCGGTAGATTTCGATGAGCGCCTCTTCGTGCGTGCGGATCGGATCCTTCTTCAGCGTCTGGCTGATGATCGGGCCGACCTCGTCACGCTCGGGGAAGAAGACGTCGAGGTACTCGACCTTCTTCTCCTGGGCCATCGAGATGACGCGCGGCGTCAGCTCCTCGTTGGCCTCGAGGATGACTTCCCCCGTCTCGGGGTCGATGATGTCGGCCGCCGCGAACGCGCCCTCGAGCGCCTCGTCGACGACGGCGACGGTATCCTTGCCCGCCTTGCGGAGTGCCGCAATGGCGTTGGCGGTGATCTTCTTGCCCGCGGGAATCGTGACCTCGCCGGCCTTGATTTCACTGCCGGCGCGCAGCCCCACCAGGCTGTCGTTGACCGCCCACTGCAGCGTGGCGCCGCTCGAGAGGAAGATGCGGTCGACGTTGTAGAACGTGCGGAGGATCTCGTCGGCGCCGCGCAGCCCGAGGGCGCGCAGGAAGACCGTGGCGAGGAACTTCCGCTTGCGGTCGATACGGACGTACAGCAGGTTCTTCTGGTCGTACTCGAACTCCCCCCAGGAGCCGCGGTACGGGATGATCTGCGCGACGTAGAGCGACTTGTCTTCCGAGTGGAAGAACGCGCCGGGAGACCGGTGGAGCTGCGAGACGATGACGCGCTCGGTGCCGTTGATGATGAAGGTGCCGTTGTCCGTCATCAGCGGGATGTCGCCGAAATA
>CANIAI010000240.1 GCA_947465275.1 Acidobacteriota bacterium
TTCGAGATGAAGACGACCAGCGTGGCCCCCAGAAGGCCCGCCAGCGTGAAGAGCTGCCACGGCTGGAGCGAATCAGAATGGTCAGTCGAGGTTTCGGAGCTCATCGTCGAGGCGGGCGTCCAGGGTGGGGTCCACGGAAGTCTCGGGAGCGGCGGCCGTGGGCGAATGCGACCACCGACGCGCCGCGAAGAAGATGCCACCCAGCATCACCACGCCGAGGGCGTACGGCAGCGCCCAGGCCAGGCGGTTGAACCCCTGGTCGATCGGCGCGGTGAGCACGGCCTGTCCGCCGTACTCGCGCACGAACGACGCGACCACGGCGTCGTGTCCACGCCCCTCGGCGAGCCACTGATCGAGCTTGGCCGCCTGCTCGTCGTAGTGGCCACAGTTGGGACGCATCGGACAGCTGCCCATCGGCGCGCGGCAGCCGCAGGTGCACATGACCTCGTTCTCGAGGCGTCGGCGCAATTCGCTGCGCTGGATCGCCTGCACCGTCTCGCCTGGCTGCTGCGCGGCGAAGGTGGTGCCCGGCGTCAGCAGCAGTCCCAGCAGGATCACCGACGCGGTGGCGGCGCCAGCGGGCACCTTGGCCAGGGCGAAGGCGAACGCGGTCTCGGGCAGCAGCGCGATACCGGTGCCGAGCGCCAGCAGGCCGAAGCCGGTCCAGATCCAGTTCACGAGCGGGTTGACGTGCACCGCCACGCTCGCCGACTGGCTCTCGATTTCGAACGCGGGCATGACGATGTAGAGGTCTTCGAGCAGGCCGCGCCGGATCGCGACCTCGGTGGTCGGCTGCGACTCGTGCTTCCGGAAGAACCACTTGGCCGGATAGAGCTTGCCCTCTTCCTTGCCGTTGCGGAAGACGGTCATGTGCGACGTGACCATCTGCTTCTGGCCGTCATCGGTCAGCTTCAGCTCGTCCATCCGGACGGTGAACTGACCCACCTGCACCTGCTGTCCCGCCTTGAGATTGGCTTCCTCGTCCTGCTTGAATCCCTCACCCGCGAAGCCGAGGAAGATCAGGACGATGCCGGCGTGCACGATGTAGCCGCCGTAGCGGCGCTTGTTCCGGGACACGAGCCCGATGAGCGCCGTCAGCATGTCGGTGCCGGTGGCGCCCTGGCGCACCCGGGCGCCGCGCCAGAACTCCTGCGTGATCGTGCCGGTGACGAACGCGGCGAAGGCGAAGCAGAGACCAGAGGTCCAGACCCGCACGCCGAGCGCGACGACTACGATGCCGACCACGACGCCGGACAGCACCGGGAATACGAACTGCTCGCGCACGTTGACGATCGTCGACTTCCGCCAGGCGAGCAGCGGGCCGACGCCGGTCAGCACGAGGAGCATGAGCCCGATCGGCAGCATCCACTTGTTGAAGAACGGCGGACCGACGGTGAGGCGCTCGCCCGTCACCGCCTCGCTCAGCGTCGGGAACATCGTCGCGAACAGCACGAACATCGCGCCGAACAGCAGGATCCAGTTGTTCGCCAGGAAGGCGGCCTCGCGAGACAACCAGGAATCCAGCTCGTTCCGCGCCCGGAGCAGCGGCAGCCGGTAGATCACGAAGCCGAAGCTCACCACCAGGATGGTGACCATGAAGGCGGTGAACATGCGCGCCAGTTCGACGTCCTCACCGAAGGCATGCACCGACTGCACGACGCCTGACCGGGTCATGAACGTGCCGAAGATCGTGAGGAAGAACGTCACGATGACGAGCGTGACGTTCCAGACGCGGAGCATGCCGCGCCGCTCCTGCACCATGACGGAGTGCAGGAAGGCGGTGGCCGTGAACCAGGGCAGCAGTCCGGCGTTCTCGACCGGGTCCCAGCCCCAGTAGCCGCCCCAGCCGAGCTCTTCGTAGGCCCAGATCATCCCGAGCATCAGCCCGAGCGTGAGGAACAGCCAGGCGAACATCGTCCAGCGCCGCACGGCGCGGAGCCACGCGTCGTCGAGGTGCCCGGTGATCAGCGCCGCCATGCCGAAGGCGTACGGGATCGTGAGGCCGACGAAGCCGAGATACATGGTCGGCGGGTGAATGACCATGTAGAAGTTCTGGAGCAGCGGGTTGAGCCCCTGCCCGTCGGCCGGGACCTGCGTCAGGAAGGTGCTGAAGGGGTTGTTGTGCACCACCATCAGCATCAGGAAGAACATCTCGACGATCGAGATGACCGCTACGACGTACGGGATCAGTTCACGGTGGCGTTCGCGGTTCACGTAGACCGCAGCGCTGCCGAAGAGCGACAGCATGAACACCCAGAACATGATCGAGCCGTCGAGCCCGCCCCAGTAGGACGTCAGCCGGAAGAACAGCGGCTGGACCGAGTCGGAATAGTGCGCGACGTACTTGATCGAGAAATCGCCGGTGACGAAGGAATAGACGATGACCGCGGACGCCGCGGCCATGATGGCGGCGACGAGATAGAACGCGCCGATGCCACTCTCGACGAGTGCCCGTGAGCGTCGACGGGCTCCGGCGACCGAGGCGGCCGTCGCGTAGGCACAGACGACGAAGGCCGCCAGCAGCAGGTAGGACCCGAGCGACGCCACGCTATTCCGCCCCTGGCGTACCGACGCCGTCCTTCGGGGTGTACTTGGACGGGCACTTGGCCATCACGCCGTCCTTCTGCACTTCGAAGCCCTTGTCGGTCAGCGTGCCCTTCAGCACGACCTCGGCTTCGTCCTTGAACGTGTCGGGCACGATGCCCGTGTAGTAGGCACGAATCACCTTGCCGTTACTCTGGACGTCGAAGCGGTACTCCAGCGAGTCGGCCTTCCGGCCGATCGACTTGGGTACCACGAAGCCGTGCAACTGCAGGCGCTTGCCGTGCCATGCGTCCGGGCTCGTCATGACTTCGTCGACGTGCTTGTAGTACTCGGTGCCCTCGCTGAGGGTGGAGTACATCAGGCCGCCGAAGGCGAGGACGAGCACGAGACCCGTGATGCCGAGCTTTGCTGCTTTGTGGCTCATAGATAAGGACTTTCGCGAAAGCGACAGCTCAGGATAGCCGGACGCGGTACCCCGGTCAACGACCGCTCCGCGCCCCGGTGCCTCAACTCTACTCCTGGTCCGGCAGGCGCGCCGCCGGATCCGGCCGGACGAGTGCCGTCGATGCTTGGACGCCCCATCGTCCTCCGAGGACTCAACGCATGCCCCGCAGCCGTCGCCAGGCGATCACGATGGACGAGGCGCTCAGCAGGAGGCCGGGCACCAGGAGCAGCAGGACGACCGTCCGCCAGAGGGCCTGTCGCTGGTAGAGCCCCGGCAGGTCGAGGCTGTGCAGCCCGTGATAGAGCCATCGTTCGAGCCGGGTCACCCTGGTCTCCTGCTGCACCAGGGCTCCGTCGATCGCGCGCAGGTAGAGGGTGGTCCCCTCGGGGTCGTCGAAGCGGACCCGCAGCACCGGCAGGTCACCGGCCCCGGCCCCGGCACTGTAGTAGTAGGCGTCGAATCGAGTCAGCCAGGTCGATTCGGCGACCGGCATCCCCGGGAGCGCGCGCAGGGCCGCTCGATGCAACTCATCGGAGGTGAACGGCGGATGAGCGCTCGGGCGCTGGGCGTCTGCGCCCATCAACGTCGACCGGCCCGGCCCCTCAAGGCGGTAGAAGGGTTGCCCCAGCGCCCAGGTCGTCCGTATCCGCTTGACCGACCCTGCCGGCTGGGCCGCCACCACCTCTCCGGGTGACAGCCGGAACGCACGAGGGTCGCCCGTCCCCGCATCGCGCACGGCCTCCACGGCCGCGGGGTCAGGACCGTTTCCGGGACTCCAGTCCCAGGGGCTCATCGACAGCATGCCGCTCAGGACCCAGGTGCACGCGAGGGCTCCGCCCGACAGGCCCAGCCAGTGATGCCAGCGGAGCCAGTCCCGGTACGGCGACCGAGACTGCCCGGCGAAGTAGCGCCCCGCCCGGTCGAACCGGCTGACGCCGACAACCAGTCCGCCGAGGGCGGTCAGAAGCCCCGCCAGCGCTCCGTACACCACGAGCGACGCCCACACCAGCGGGTGCGCTCGCAGAGCGCGGACGTACCACCAATGCGGGATGGCACCCAGCCACGCCCAGGTGCGCGACGCGCGGGTCGTGCGCATCACCACCCGGCCGCTCCGCGCCGCGACGTACACCTCGGTGCCGTCCGGGTCGCCGAACGCGACCCGGTGCAGCGGGCCGAGCCGGGACGGCGGCACGCTGAACGTCCATTGGTCGGGGCGGTCGAGCGTCTCCACCGTCGTCGCCCGACGCGCGGCAGCCCCGACGTGTGCCCGGGCGAGCGCCGCCGCTGCCGCCGCATCGACCGGCGGTACCACTGCCCCGCTGTCGGCCGACACGAGCATCGGTCCGGTCGCCCCTTCCACCTCGTAGACCGGATGCGTGCCGAGCATCCGGAGTGTGAGGTCGGCCGGGCCCTCGGTCCAGTACCCCGCATCCACGAGTTGGGCTGGCGTGACCGCGATGCGCGCCGTCAGAGGCTGCGCCATCGCCAGTTCCTCTTCCTCGCTGAACGCGGGCATCTGGTGGAACAGCAGCACCACGCCCGACGCGAACCAGATCAGGAAGACCGGCGCGAAGAA
>CANIAI010000241.1 GCA_947465275.1 Acidobacteriota bacterium
AAGGCGACGAACGGGACGGCCGCGGTCGCGAAGAGCGCCAGCGGCAGCAGTGGGGCCAGCGACGGGCGGTCGCGGTGACGGAACAGGCGCAGCAGCACCAGGCCCGCGGTCACGAGCGCGACGCTGACCATCAGCGGGTCGCTGAGCCCCGACGTCCCGGCGACGAGGGCCCCGAGCGTGCGGACGGGGCGATGGGCGTAGGTGGGGTCTGGCACGAAGAAGCCGTCTGACACGAACCAGCGCCCCACCGTCAGGCGGCTGTTCACGAGGAAGAGCACGACCGCGGCGGCCGGCCACGCGACCAGCGGCCACGCGAGCCGCACGAGTCGTGCCCCGCGGACACCGCTGCGAAGCGAAACGACGAGCACGATCCCGACGAGTGCCCCGATCAGCGGCCAGGCCTCGAAGCGGGTCCAGGCCGCCAGGAACAGGAGCCAGCCCACCCGTGGGGCGTCATCCCCGCCGGCCTGCCACCACTCGACCAGCCGCAGCACCAGCAGGGTGGTGAGCGCGAGCAGCAGCGGCTCGGTCATCGGTGTCGCCTGCAGGTACAGCACGTTGGGATTCGCCACCAGCAGCGCCGCCGCGACCACCGCGCCGAGGGTCGAGTCGGTCAGCCGCCGCACCAGCCGCGTGGCGGCGTAGACGAGCCCGCCGAAGCTGGCGATCGAGATCAGCGAGCCGGCGAGGCCGGTGCGGTACAGGACATCGACCTGCACCGGCAGCAGCAGCAGGAGGTGGGGGAGCGGCAGCCAGACCGCGCCGACCTGCTGCCACCCCGGCGTCAGGCCGTCGAACACGCGCCGGGCGACGACGAGGTGCGCCTTGGCGTCGTAGTGACTCAACACCAGGTCGGCGCGATAGAACAGGCCCCAGGCCACCACGCCGGCGATGACCGCCGCCAGGGTCAGGAGGCGCTCCATGCGCGGGCCGGCCGGGGACACGGGGGTGGCTGGGGAGCGGGGGGCTATACTCACGACGCGCGCTCAGGATATCGTCTTTCCACTCCGTGAAATCGTTCATCGCCTGGATCTACGGCCTCGCCCTGTCGCTCGGAGGGCCGGGGCTCTTCACCATCGCCTTCCTCGATTCCTCGTTCGTCTCGCTCCCGCAGATCAACGACATCCTGGTCGTCCTGATGGTGACCGCGCACAAGGAGCGGATGCCGTACTACGTGCTGATGGCCACCCTCGGGTCGGTCGTCGGCTGCTACGCGATCTACGCGCTCGCGAAGCGGGGCGGGGCGGCGTTCCTGAAGCGCAGGCTGAAGCCGGGCCATACGGAACGCGCCCTGGCCCTCTACCGCCGTCATGGGCTGCTGGCACTGATCGTCCCCGGCCTGCTGCCGCCGCCGGCCCCCTTCAAGCTGTTCGTCCTGATGGCCGGGGTCGCCGAGGTGCGGCCGCTGCCATTCGTCGGCGCGATTGCCGTCGCCCGCGGCATCCGGTATCTCGCCCTCGGCACCCTCGCGATCTTCTACGGCGACGCCGCGCTCGCGCTGATGCGGACCCGCGGGCGGGACGTCGCCCTCTGGTTCGTCGGCTTCATCGTCCTCGCGGCGCTCGCCTGGTTCGGCTGGCAGCGTCGCCCCCGCCGCGCGTGAGTACCTCGTCCGTCATCGACGTCTCGGTGGTGATCCCGCTGCGCGACGAAGCGCAGAACGTGGTCCCGCTGCACGCGGAACTCTCGGCCGTACTGCGCCGCCTGCCACTCCGGTACGAGATCATCGTCATCGACGATGGCAGCCGCGACGAGACCTTTCAGCACCTGGTACGCCTGCAGGGCGGCGACCCGACGCTGCGGGTCATCCGGTTCACGCGCAACTTCGGGCAGACCTCCGGATTCGCGGCGGGGTTCGCGGCCGCGCGCGGCCGCTGGATCATCACCATGGACGGCGACCTGCAGAACGACCCGGCCGACATCCCGCGATTGCTGACACTGGCGGAGCAGCACGATGTCGTCTGCGGGTGGCGGCGGCAGCGGAAGGACGCGTTCCTGACGCGACACGTGCCATCGGTCATCGCGAACCGGCTGCTCGGGTGGGTGAGCGGCGTGCCGCTGCACGACAACGGCTGCTCGCTGAAGGTGTTCCGCGCCGAGGTCGTCAAGCCGCTGAAGCTGCGTCCGGGCATGCACCGATTCCTGCCCGCCCTGGCCAGCCAGCTCGGCAGCCGGATCACGGAGACCGAGGTGCACCATCGGGCCCGCCAGTTCGGCCAGTCCAAATACGGCCTCTCCCGCACGTTCAGGGTCATCGCCGACCTGGTGCACCTGCGGCGGCTGATGCGCGCCGCCGTCGACCCGGCGACCCCGGACACGCCCATTTACGAGATCGCGGAGACGCTCGGCTAAACTGTCCGGATGGCGTACCGGAGCCCGCTCGAGTCCCGCATCGCGAAGAAGACCACGAAGGCGATCTCAGACTTCAACCTGATCGCCGACGGCGACCGGATCATGGTGGGGCTGTCGGGCGGCAAGGACAGCTGGGCCCTGCTGCAGATCCTGGACGAACTCCGCCAGCGGGCGCCGATCGACTTCTCGCTGATCGCGGTCAACGTCGATTCCGGATACAAGGACTTCAAGCACGACGTCATCGCCCGCACGTGCGAGGCACGGGGGTGGGAATACCGCATCGAGCACACCTCGATCGGTGACCTCATGGATGACATCCTCGAGGCCAACGCGACGCCCTGCTCCCTCTGCGCCCGCCTCCGGCGCGGCGTCCTGTATCGCATCGCGTCGGAGATCGGCGCCACCAAGATCGCGCTGGGGCATCATCTCGACGACTTCATCGAGACGCTGCTGCTCAACCTGTTCTTCGCCGGATCGCTGATGGCCATGCCGGCGCGGCTGGTCTCGGACGACGGCCAGCACACGGTGATCCGTCCGCTGGCGTACGTCGAGGAGGCCGAGGCGCGGCTCTACGCCAAGGAGCGCGACCTGCCGATCATCGGCTGCTGCTGCCCGGCGTGCGGCGACCTCAGCCTGCAGCGCCAGCGGGTCAAGCGGCTCATCATGGATCTCGAGGTCGAGCACCCGGGGGTCAAGCAGTCGATGCTGAAGGCGCTCAGTAATGTGAAGCCCCGCCACCTCCTCGACCGGCGCCTCAACCCGAGCGGCGAACTGCGCGACAGCGTCGCCCTGCGGCTCGAGGAATCGGGCGCGCCGCTGCTGCAGATCCAGACCTCGCGCCCCGGGCACTGACGCCGGCATGCGCCTCACGATTCAGCGGGTCACCTCGGCCCGCGTCACGGTCGGGGAGCGCGTGGTCGGCGCGATCGGGAGCGGGCTCGTCGTCTTCGTCGGCATCAGCCGCACCGATGGAGAGGCCGAGGCCGCCGCGATGGCGGCGAAGCTCCTCGAACTGCGGCTGTTCGACGGGGCCGACGGCAAGGGCTTCGACCGGAGCGTGCGCGACGTACGCGGGGCACTGCTGGCGGTCTCGCAGTTCACGCTGTACGGCGACGTCCGTCGTGGCCGCCGCCCCTCCTTCGACACCGCGGCGCCGCCGGCCGGGGCACGCGAGGTCTACGACGCCTTCGTGAGAGAATTGCGCGCGTCCGGCCTGTCCGTCGAGACAGGTGAGTTCCAGGCGTTGATGCGCGTGGAAGTCACCAATGATGGCCCCGTGACCATCCTGGTCGACAGCGACCGCACGTTCTGAACCACCCGCCACGCGCCTGACACCGATGACACAGCTCCGCCTCCTGCCCGGCCTGTCCCTCGCCCTCGCCGTGCTCCTCCTGCTTCCCGCGTCGGGCGTCGCCCAGCAGCGGCCGCTCGTCACTGAAGACCCCGAGACCATCGGGGGCGGCCAGGTGCTGCTCGAAGGCGGCTTCGAATACGCCCGCGATGCGGAGTTCCCGGCCTCCGGACTGCGAGGGCACCTGCTGCGCCTGCCGACGTTCGGCGTGAGCGTCGGGATCAGTTCGATTGCGGAACTGCAGTTCGACGGGGGGCTGCGGGATCGCCTCGCCATCACCGACCGCTCCACGGCGCCGCTCTCGGGCATGCTCGCCGTCGCCGGGGACCGCGCGACCAGCGTCGAGGACGTCGTGGTCGGCACCAAGATTCGGGTGGCCTCCGAGACCGCGCGGCGGCCGGCCTTTGGTGTGCGGTTCGCGACGAAGCTGCCGAACGCCGGCAACGAGGCGGGGCTGGGCCTCGACACGACCGACTTCTTCGCCTCGATCCTGGCGGGGAAGACGGTGCAGTCGGTGCGGGTGGTCGCGAATGTCGGCGTGGGCATCCTCGGGGACCCGACCCGCGGTGACCGGCAGAATGACGTCCTCACGTACGGCGTCTCGTTCGCGCGCGCGCTCACCAGCCACGCCGAGGTGGTGGGCGAAGTGAACGGCCGGGCAAGTACCCGCAACGGCACCCCGCCGCCGGGGACCGAGTCACGCTCGGCGCTGCGGCTGGGGGGCCGTTATACCCTCGCGGGCTGGCGCGCCGACGGCGGCCTGCTCATCGGGCTGACCGGCGCGGAACCGACCATCGGGGTCGGCGGCGGCTTCACCTACGTCTTCCACGCGTTCCGGATTCCCTGATGCA
>CANIAI010000242.1 GCA_947465275.1 Acidobacteriota bacterium
CGGTCGCCGAGCGGATGAAGGCCTACTGGGCCGGCCGTCGCAAGGACAAGAAGTAGTCGCGCGCGGGTCAGCGGCGGTCTTCGGACCCTTCGTCCTGGCTCTTCTCGTGCGGCTTCACGGTCGATCGGATCACGCTCACCTTGTTGATCAGGTCGAACCAGAAGGGCGCGCCGAGCGTCGCCGCCACCGCGGTCAGCAGCAGGCCGGCGAACTGGCGGAAGCGCCAGAGGTAGCGCGCCGAGCAATCCTCCCGGCAGGCCGGTGGCGCGGGCTGGCGATCCCACCCGATCGGGATGGACACGCTCGCCATCTCGGTCTGGAAGCGCTCGAGCTGCGTGCGGGCGGCGACCAGCTGCACGTCCACCGATTGCCCCTCGACCGCCGCGAGCCCAGGCGTTCCCGCCTCCGCGATCCGCTCGGCGTGCTGCACCAGCCGCTCGCGCACGGCCGGATTCTGTCCAAGATACTCCGCGATCGTGAAGGCGTTGATGTTCAACGCCACCGCCGCCACGAACCCGATTCCGAACAGCCAGTACTGCGTGCTCCGCTTGTACCAGCCCGAGACGCGGTCCATCGTGCCGTTGAACCAGCTCTCGAGGTTCGCGCGCACGCGAGCCCTGGCTTCGGGGGCACGCCGGCGCCCTCGGCTATCCTGAGCAGATGCCGATGCACCCGGAGGTCTTCGCCGCGCTCGCCGTGCTCGACCGGCGGCTGGGCACGCTGCTGCCTCCCGAGTACCAGCAGATCTGGGACACCGTCGAACCGGTGTCGATGGGGTCCGCGGGCCTGAAGTACGACGCGGACGGACGGGTCGCGTGGGATGCCATCTGGAAGACGTTCTGCGACCTCGCGATGGCCGGCGGTCCGCCGCATCGCGGCACGCTGCTGGTGCCCGGCTCCCCTGCCGCGATTGACGCCGATCCGGTCCGCTACGACGCGGCCGTGGCCGAGATCTGTCGCGGCGTGCGGATGGTCACCGGACTCGAGGTCGCCGCGTCACCCCATCGCGGCTGGGTGCGCGTGCAGTGCGCCGACGCCACGATGGCCGGATGGCTCCTGCGCGCCGTGGTGATGGAGAACGTCTCCGCGCGCGCCGACGGCTCCACCCTCGACGTGCCCGCGGGCCCGGGCTTCCGGGTCGAGAAGGAAATCAAGAACGTCGTCACCACGATGGCCAAGAGCTGCCACTACTGGGTCGGACACACGCCGCCCGACCAGCAGCTGGCCGTTGGGCGGCTCTTCGCGGAGCTGGCGGCGCAGAGTCCACTGATCGTGCCGGCCACCGGCGCAGGCGCCGGCGCAGGCGCCGACGCCGATGCAAACGCAGACGCAGACGCGGACGGAGACGCATCCGGAGACGCATCCGGAGACGACTGCGCGGCGCGCGCACGGGCCATCGCCGACGGCATCCACCGCGAGACCGGACTCACGGTCGCCGAGTACACAGGACACGCGTGGCTCGCCGTCGAGTGCCCGGGCGTGCGGACCGCCGTCTGGATGATGCGGGCGCTGGTCGCGAGCAACGTGCTCGCGCGTCGGGAAGACACGCGGCTGTGCGTGCCGGTGCCGGCTGCGGACGAAGAGGGGGCAGAGGTGGTCAGTCGCCTGGCGCGTGTGCGGAGGCTTGCCCTCGCCCGCGGCCTCACGTAGCCGCCGCGGCCTCACCGCGTTGTGTGCATGCCTTCCATCCGTGTGGCAGGCGGCCGCCGACCTTCCTTCGTCCATCTCATGGGGAGCCGCTCGAATCACGCGCCGGTAGCAGGTCGTGCGCTGGTGACCGACTTGCAGCGGCCGCCCCGCCATGAACCAGCTGCAGCAGCGGAACCGATTCCTTCGTGTCGGGCTGGCCATTGCACTTGCAACGATCGCCGGCGGCACGTCCGCGGCGGTGGCCGAGCCGCTCCAGGTGGAGGGCAGTGTCTTCGTGCGGAACGCCGGTCCTGACGTCCAGACGCGCCCTGATATCTGGTTCCTCCTCGTCTCTCCCGGGGCGTTCTACATTCAGGGGAGCTGGAGCGAGCACGAGAGCTGGATCTTTCGACCGGGCGCCATGCAGGTCACGAGGCCGTTGACGCCGCAGCCGGCAGCGGGCCAGCCCTATGACCTGTCCAGTCGGGTAACGTTCAGCTCGGGCTTCGCCTTCACCGAGACGATTCCCTACTACTTCCCCATCGACGCCGACCTGCAGTTCACCACCGGAACCGCCTTTCTCGACGCCGTCACCCCGCCCATCTACGACCGGTTCGACGCGATCGGGCAGGCGCCGGACGTCTCCCTGACCGGCAGGATCCGTGGATTCGACCCCAACAGCGGCACCCTCCTGTTCGACCAGCAGGTGTGGGCCAAGGGCGGCGGGGCCCGTGTGTTCGTCTCGTCCACCAATCCCGACGCGTTCGACTACGTGTACGGCTTCGCGCCGGTCCCCGAACCCGGCACCCTCCTGCTGGCCGGCATCGGCCTCACGCTGCTGGCGCTGACCGTCCACCGCGAGAGGAGCCGCCTGGGGCGGACGCCATGACCGCCCGAGCGTTGGCGGCCTGTGCGGTCGTGCTGACGCTGCTCGGGGTGCCATGCGCGGCACAGGCGGAGACGTTCGTCGTCGAGGACGGCGTCCTCCACGGGAACACGTTCCACTGGAACTGGACGGGGGCCGTACCGGTGCCCCGGTCGGCACTGGGCGGCGTCGGCGTCACCGGCGCCGAGATGAGCTTCTCGCTGGCGGAGTTCGATCCAGCCGTCCTCGCCGCCGACACCCGATTCGTCATGACGCGCGTCGTCCACGGGGCGTACAGCGGTTTCGTCAACCTCGGTGGAGGAGATGGCGACGTGGCGGGCGAGGGCTCTCTCCGGTTCACGACCGGGCCGCTCGAGACGCCCGCGTCGTTTCCAGGTGCCGTGGACGAACTGGGGCTCCTGGCCCTGAGCACGCCCTTCTCGATGACGGGGTTCGTCAGCGGCACCGTCCGGGCGAGCGGCGATACCAACGACATACTCGGGAGCTTCGCGAATCGTCTCACCGGCGTCGGCACCGCCACGGTGTACCTGCAGCCTGACACGACGATCGGACAGTTCACGACGATTGGCATCGACGCCCACTTCCAGCCCGGCGCGCCAGTCCCCGAGCCCTCGACGCTCGTGTTGTCGGGACTCGCGGCCCTCGGGCTGTGCCGCAGCCTCGTGGGGAAACGAGTGCGGAGACTCCGGGCATGACGACGGGCGCCCTGTCCGCGACAGGGCCGTACCCGCCCGGTCAGCGGGCCGCGACGTGGGCCGCCACGGCCCTCCTCGTCGTCGCGGTCGGCGCCACTTATTCCACGACGCTCGCCGGACTGATCCGGCAGTGGGAGACGGACGCGAACTACTCGCACGGCTTTCTCGTCGTGCCGCTCGCCCTCTACTTCGCCTGGCGTCGACGGGCCGCGGTGATCGATGCCGGCATCAGACCGATGTGGTGGGGGCTGGCCGGGGCCTGTGCCGCGATGGTGCTGTACGCGGCGGGCCGTGCGTCCGCCGACCTCTTCATCGCCCGTCTCTCACTCCCGGTGCTGGTGGTGAGCGCGGTGGCGTTCGTGCTCGGCGGTCGGGCGGTCCGCGTCCTCGCCTTTCCGCTCGCGTTCATCGTCCTGATGGTGCCGCTGCCCGCCCTCCTGTTCAACGAGATCGCCTTCCCGCTCCAGCAGATGGCGGCCGCGGCCGGTGAAGCGGCCCTGCGGACGGGCGGCGTCCCGGTCATCCGACAGGGCAACGTGCTCGAGCTGTCGTCGGTGAGCCTCGACGTGGCGCAGGCCTGCAGCGGGGTCCGATCGCTGATGACACTGGTGGCCGTGGCCGCCGCCCTTGGCGAGCTGGGCCGGCTGACCGGCCCCCGCCGGCTGGCGTTGATCGCCGCCACGATTCCGCTGGCCCTGCTCACCAACGCGGCGCGGGTCGCGCTCACCGGCCTCGCGGCGGACCGGTTCGGTCCGTCTGTCGTGGAGGGCCTGCCGCACACCGTCGCGGGTGTGGCCACCTTCGCCGCCGCCGCGGCCGCCCTGCCCGTCATCGATCGCCTGCTCAGGCCTCGTCGATCTGCCGCCACCGTGTCCTGCTGAACTGCTGCTGACGAACGGCTGCTGAATCATGCGAATCGTTCCCTGGCGCGTCGTGATGCTCGCGGCCGTGGTCTTCGCCGGCGGCCGGGTGGCTGCCCGGTCGGCCACGCCCGTGCCGCTCAGGACGTCGCTCGACTCGTTCCCGCTCGCCGTCGACGGCTGGCGTGGTGCCGACGCGCCGCCGTTCGACGACGAGACGCGCGCCGTGCTGGGCGTGGACGACTACCTCAATCGCGTCTACCAGTCGGCGGACGGGTCGGTGGCGAGCCTCTACGTTGGCTACTACCAGAGCCAGCAGCAGGGGGATGCGATCCACTCACCCCGCAACTGCCTGCCGGGCAACGGCTGGCAGCCGCTCGAACAGTCGCGCGCCGTCCTGCCGCTCGATCGCGCGGATGCGGTCGTGAACCGGTAC
>CANIAI010000243.1 GCA_947465275.1 Acidobacteriota bacterium
ATAATGCGCCGCATGACTGTCTCACCCCTCTGGATCGCGCTGTTCGTCGTCGCGTTCTACCTGCTCATCTGCATCCAGGTGCTGAATGAATACGAGCGAGGGGTGATCTTCCGCCTGGGGAAGCTCCTGCACGCCGCCAAGGGCCCCGGGTTGATCTTCGTGTTCCGTCCCTTCGACCAGATCGTCCGCATGAGCCTGCGGACCGTGGTGCACGACGTGCCGCCGCAGGACGTGATCACCCGCGACAACGTCTCCCTGAAGGTGAATGCCGTCGTCTACTACCGGGTGGTCGACCCGGCGCGGGCGGTGGTGGAGGTCGAGAACTACACGTACGCCACCTCGCAGCTGGCGCAGACGACCCTGCGCAGCGTGCTCGGGCAGGTGGAACTCGACGAACTGCTCGCCCAACGCGATCGCCTGAACCAGCAACTGCAGAACATCCTCGAGGCCGAGACCGACCCCTGGGGCATCAAGGTGTCGGCCGTCGAAGTGAAGCACGTCGACCTGCCGCAGGACATGCAGCGAGCCATGTCGCGCCAGGCCGAGGCCGAGCGCGAGAAGCGGGCGAAGATCATCCACGCGGAAGGGGAGCTGATCTCGTCGCAGACGCTGGCCAATGCCGCGGCCGTCCTCTCCAGCCAGCCGGCCTCGATCACGCTCCGCTACCTCCAGACGCTCACCGACATCGCGGCCGAGCAGAACTCGACGATCGTCTTCCCGCTGCCGGTCGAGTTGATGCAGCTGCTGAGCCGCGCCGTCACCGCCCCCAAGTAGCGCGGCCCCCAACGCGGCGCGGGGTGCCACGGCTTGAGGTCGTGCAGTCCTGTGCCGATCGGGTGGCAGCGTCCGCCGATGAACCCTGCCATCAGGCAGACCTCAGGCTGCCCGGAGACAGACTTCTGACCGGCAGAGCTGGCGCCGATCGGTCCTTCTGCGCCTGATCCGGAACGATCGACCTCTGGCGTTTCGCTTGCACGACGGGGCCACTGCTCATCCGTGAGCTGAACCGTGCTCCTCCCGACCGCTCGTGCGGCCGGTAGGCGCGGTTGTCTCCCCCTTCGATGACGCTGACGCCCAAGGCCCGCCGGCCCGCCCTCCCCAGACGGTCGCGATCCGTCCTGACGCTGGGGGTATGCCTCGTCGTCGCGGCCGTGGTCGCGTGGGGCGCGGCGTCGCTCGGCGCCGCCGTCGCGCTGAGTGCGCTGACTCCCGGGACGGCCACCCCCGGCGTCACCCTGCAGATCACCGGCACCGGGTTCGCTGCCACCGCCGCCGACAACGAGGTGAGCTTCACGCCGGCCGCGGACGACGGACCGGGCTCGCCCTCGATCACGGCGCCGGTGGCGTCGGTTTCGTTGATCGATGCGAAGAAGGACGCGCGCCGGCTCCAGGTGGTGCTGCCCGCCGGATTGCCGGTCGGTGCGGCGAACGTGCGGGTGCGGAACCGCCTGACCGGAGAGATCGGTGCGGGCCGCGCCGTACAGGTGGTCGCGGTCGAGATTCCGCAGCCGGTCGTGGCCGCTCCCGGCGCCACGGGCATCCAGGTGCACCTGGTCGGCACCGGAAACACGCTGTTCGCGTCGGGCTCGCTCGCCGCGAATTTCGGCGTTGGCGTCTCGGCGACCGCGTTGACAGCGGTCTCCCCGACCGAGGTGGTGGCCACCGTCCGCGTTGACCGCCGCGCGCCGCTCGGTCCCCGGGTCGTCGAGCTCGTGACGCCGTCACTGCGCGCCCTGGTGCCGGTCGGCTTCTCGGTCGGCACCGCCCCCGCGAACCGTCAGCCAGGCGCGTCGGCGAACGGCCCGTACACCGGCGTCGCTGGTGTGTCGCTGGCCGTGAGCAGCGCGGGGTCGAGCGATCCGGATGGCGACCCCCTCTCCTACGCCTGGCGCTTCGGTGACGGCGCGACGTCGACCGAGCCGAATCCCTCGCACACCTGGGCGGTGGCCGGCACCTACCCGATCGAGCTGACGGTGTCGGACGGACGCGGCGGCATCGCCACCGCGACGACGACGGCGCGGATCGAGGCCGCGCCCAATCACGCGCCGCGTATCACGTCGACTCCCCCCGCCGGCGCCACGGAGGGGACCGAGTACGCCTACGCACTCACGGCCGACGACCAGGACGGCGACCCGGTCGCGTTCACGCTGCTGCAGGGCCCGCAAGGGATGGCGCTGTCGGGCGCGCGCCTCACCTGGACGCCGTCGGCGCTGCAGGCCGGCGGGCATGACGTCAGCGTCCAGGCGGACGACGGTCGCGGCGGGCTCGACACACAGACGTTCCGGGTGCAGGTGATCGCGCTCGTCCGCCTGACCGGCATCGACGTGCTGCCCGGAACGCTGCGGTTCTCGGCGCCGGGTGGCAGCCGTCCGCTCACCGTGACGGGCCGCCGCTCGGACGGCAGCACGATCGATCTCACGCCTGGCGCCGCGGGCACGACCTACGAGTCGAGCCACCCGTTCGTGGCGCGCGTCTCCACCGACGGCGTGGTCACCGCCGTCGCCGACGGCGAGGCCACCGTGACGGTGCGGAGCGGAGGCTTCATCGCCGCCGTGCCCGTCGTCGTGGAGTCAGGTGTCACCCTCGATTCGCTCGATCTCACGCCGACCGTCACGACGTTGCGGCAGTCCGGCGCCACGCAGGCGCTCGTGCTGCGCGGCCGCTTCTCGGACCAGACCGTCCGCGACCTGACGTCCGCGCCCGGGGCGCGCTTCACGTCGAGCGACCCGAGGGTCGTCGCGCTGGACGGGTCGACCGCCACCGCCGTCGCGAACGGTCAGGTCACCATCACCGCGACAGTCGACACGCTCACGGCGACCGCCACGATGAGTGTCGTGATCGCCGGCGGTACCGGCGTGCTTCGTGGCGAGGTCTACGACGACAGCCGCGGCCTGCCGCTCGCGGGCGCACGGGTCAGGCTGCTCGAGGACGGCGGCGGCGCGCCGGCCGCACCGGTCGAGGGGGTCACCGACGCACGGGGCCGATTCGCCCTTGCCGGCCGCGCGGGGGACGTCACGGTCCGGATCAGCCACGACGGCTTCACGTCGGTCGACCGCACCGGCACGCTCGCGAGCGGCGGGGTCGCGACGCTCCTCGATGCGCGCCTGACTCCGCTCGACACGAGCGTGTCGGCGATTCCGCCGGTCTTCGGCGGCGAGGCCCATGACACGGCGCGGGCCCTCACGCTCACCGTCCCGGCCGGCGCGCTGGCGGCCGACACGACCATCCGCCTGACGCGCCTGTCCGCGCAGGGACTCGTCGGGCGGTTGCCGCTCGGGTGGTCGCCGGTGTCCGCGGCCGACATCCTGGCGGGCGGCGAGTCCGCTTCGCTACGCTTCGCCCAGGCGGCCACGCTCCGGTTCCCCAACACCGCGTCGTTCGGCGAGGGCAGCAGCGTGCCGGTGGCGCGCTATGACGAGACGGGGCGCCGATGGGTCGCCGTCGGACCCGGGCGCGTCAGCCCGGACGGGCTCGGCATCGAGGTGACTGTCGCGGAGACCGGGCAGTATGTCGCGCTCGCGTCCGACACCACGCCGTTCGCGCCGGCCGACGCGACACCAGGCCGCGTGCTCGAGGGTGTGGCGTTCGGCGGCCTCCCGACCGACGCGGTCGCCGCCGGCGAGGTGACACCGCGCGCCGCTCCGCCTGGTGAAGACGTGCGTGCGACCGGACGGCTGACGCTCGCAGGTCCCACGCTCTTTCCGAGCGGCACGGTCGTCCAGGCCCGGGTGCGCGAGCAGTTCACGCTCACCGACAGCTCGGACGTCACGCCGGAGCCGTTCACGCAGGACCTGCTGGTCTTCGGCCAGCCCCGGCCGACGGGCGGCCGTCTCGGCGCGGCGTTCCCCATCACCCCCTCGCGGCAGTACACCCTGCAGGAACTCGCCCGTGGGGTGGTGACCATCGACGTCACGGCCGAGCAGCCGGGCGGCGGACGTCTGGTGGGCGCCTCGGGGGGCGTCGTGACCACCGCTGAAGGGGACGCGCTCCTCGTCCCACCGGGTGCCGCTGGAAGCGATGCGGCCGCCGACCTCCGTCGGCTGCTCGCCGAGGAACTGGGCGGGGTGACCACGGCCGGGTACGAGCTGCTCGCCGCGCTCGACGTCGACCTCAGCGTGGCGCTCAGCGGGTCGGCGCAACTCGCCATCCCGCGGCCGAGTGGACTGGCGGACGACGCACAGGTGCTCGTCGGACTCCGCTTCACCGACCCGCTCGGCGGCACGCGGCTGCGGCTGGTCGCGCTGGGCGCGATCGAGGCGACCCGCATCGCCAGTTCGTCCGACCCGCAGGGGCTCGCGCTCGACGGCGTGCGCGGGACCGGCACCTACGTGTTCCTTCGGGCACTGTCGCCGGTGGCGTTCGTCACCGGCCGCGTGCTGGGCCTGGACGGGCTCACCCCCCATCCGCAGGTGCTCGTCACCGCTGACGGCTCACCGTTCGCCGACCTGACGGGCCCCACCGGCCGGTACGTCCTGCCGGCGCCAGC
>CANIAI010000244.1 GCA_947465275.1 Acidobacteriota bacterium
ATCTACCTGCCCGCCGAGACGCGCGCGTCGTACGGCGCCGGCGAACAGGAGCTCGCGGCAGGCGTGTCGCCCGCCTGGCGGCGTGCCCTCGCCGACGCGGCCGGCCGCACCCGGGCACTCTTCGAGGACGGCCGTCCGCTGTGCGGCGCCCTGCGGGGGCGGCTGCGGCTCGAGATCACCGCGACCTGGCTTGGCGGGGTACGGATTCTCGAGCGGCTCGCGGCGGCCGACTACGACGTGGTGACCGCCCGCCCGACGCTCGGCGTTCGCGACGGCGCGTGGATCGCGGCACGGATGCTCGCATGAGCCGCGACACGAGCTTCTACTACTCCTTCCTCGTGCTGCCGCCCCAACGGCGCGCCGCGATTGTCGCCGTCTGGGACTTCTGCCGGGCGGTCGACGACGCGGTCGACGAACTGGTGGCGGAGCCGGCGGCGGGTGGCGAGCTCGGGCCGGAAGGCCGGCTTCGCGCGGCGGCGGCCCTCGCGTCGTGGCGCGAGGAACTTGCGGCCTGTTACGGCGAGGGTGAGCCGCGCACCTCACAGGGGCGCGCGCTGGTGCCCGTCATCCGCCAGTTCGGGCTGCCTCGCGAGGAGTTCGCGCTGCTGATCGACGGCGTCGAGATGGATATCGACCATCTCCGCTACGAGACGTTCGAGGCGCTGCTCGAGTACTGCCGCCGCGTGGCCGGCACGGTCGGCCTGATCTGCCTGCCGATCTTCGGCTACCGCGACCCCGGGTCGCGCGACTACGCGCTGCAGCTCGCGACCGCGCTGCAGCTCACGAACATCATCCGCGACGTGGCGGCCGACCTGACGGGCAACCGCGTGTACCTCCCCGGTGAGGACCTGCGCCGCTTCGGCGTGACCGTCGACGACCTGCGCGCCGGTCGTGTCACGCCGGCCATCCGCGACCTGCTGGCGTTCGAGTGCGATCGGGCGCGCGACTACTTCCGCCGCGCCGACCGGGCGCAGCCGGCCGGCGACCGGCGCCGCCTGCTCGCCGCCACCATCATGGGCGGCATCTACTACGGCATCCTGGTGCGCATCGAGGCGGCCGGGTACGATGTGTTCTCGGCGCGGATCCGGGTGCCGCGGTCGCGCCGGCTCCTGATCGCCCTTCGCATCTGGGCGGCGACGCTGGCGGGCCTGCGCGTCTCGCTCGCGTGAACCCGCAGCCGCCGGACGTCGTCGTCATCGGTGCCGGCTTCGCCGGCCTGAGCGCGGCCACGGCGCTGGTCGAGGGTGGTGCCCGCGTGCTGGTGCTCGAGGCGCGCGGCGGCCTCGGCGGACGCGCGACCGCGTTCGACGACCCGGTCACGGGAGAGCGGGTCGACAACGGCCAGCACGTCTTCTTCGGCTGCTATCACGAGACCTTCCGTTTCCTGCGGCGCCTCGGGACGGACGGTGACGTCGTCCTCCAGCCATCGCTGGCCGTCGACGTGATCGACCGTGCGGGAGAGCGCACCACGCTGAGGTGCCCGTCACTGCCGTCGCCGCTTCACCTGCTCGGCGGGGTGCTGCGCTGGCGCGCGCTCGGGTTGGGCGACCGACTGGCCGCCCTTCGGCTCGGCCCCGCGCTGCAGGCGCTTCGCCGGCGGGCAGCGGAGCCGGACGTGCCGCCGCATCGCAGCGAGCCGACGCCCGAGGAGACCGTGCGCGCGTGGCTTGCGCGTCAGGGACAGACGCCGCGGCTCATCGAGCTGCTCTGGGACCCGCTCGCGGTCGCGGCCCTCAACGAGTCGATCGACGTGGCGGCGGCGCAGCCGTTCGGTGCCGTGCTGGCGGGGCTGTTCGGTCCAGACCCGCGCGACTCGGCGCTGGCCCTTCCGCGGCGGCCGCTCGACGAGCTGTACGCAGAGCCCGCCCGCGCCTGGCTCGCGGCGCGCGGAAGCGAGGTCGTGACGGGGCGGGTGGCGCGGGTGGCGCGAGACGCGGAGGGGCTCTTCGTCGCGGCCGGGCCGCTCGTGGTCAGGCCTCGCGCGATCGTCTGCGCGGTGCCGTGGCACGCGCTCCCGGACGTGCTCGCCGACGCGGGTGGCGAGGTCGCCTTCACGCGCGCGAGCGCGGCCCGCGTGGTGCCGCGGGCGATCGTCACCGCGAACGTCTGGCTCGAGGGAGGGCCGCGCGAGGGCGGCGACGGCGCGGGATCCTTCGTCGGCCTTCCGGGGCGTACCTTTCAGTGGATGTTCGACAAGCGGCGCATCTTCGGCGACGCGGCGTCACACCTGTCGCTCGTCGCCAGCGCCGCGGACGACGTCGCCGCGAGGGACAACGGCGGGATTCGGGAACTCGCGCTCGCCGAACTGCGGGGCGCGCTGCCCGAGACGAAGGGCGCAGCCGTGCGCCGAATCGTGATCGTCCGTGAACGCCGCGCGACCTTCTCGGTGGCGCCCGGCGCGCCTCCGCGTCCGTCGACCGCGACGGCGATTCCCGGTCTGTATCTCGCAGGCGACTGGATCGCCACCGGGCTGCCAGCTACGATTGAGGGTTCCGTCGTGTCCGGCCACCGCGCCGC
The DNA here is from genome assembly GCA_947465275.1 of Acidobacteriota bacterium. Taxonomy (GTDB): domain Bacteria; phylum Acidobacteriota; class Vicinamibacteria; order Vicinamibacterales; family UBA2999; genus JBEBGV01. Next base: position 2,518 of record CANIAI010000244.1, read on the forward strand.
CGCCGCCGTCCTGACCCATCTGGCATGTCATCCATCATCGTCCACTACCAAGAAATCGCGCTGAAGGGCAAGAACCGCCCCTGGTTCCTCGGGCGGCTCGTGCGTCACCTGCGCGCCGCCGTCGCCGATCTCGACGTGCGCGAGGTGCGGTCGCTGATGGGCCGCATCGAACTCGTGCTCGGGCCGACCGCGAACCAGGAGGAGGTCGGGGACCGCATCCGGAAGACGTTCGGCGTCGCCAACTTCTCGTACGCGACGACCGCGCCGCTGGATCTCGACGCGATGGCGTCCGCGATCATCGACGACCTGAAGGGCCAGTCGCCCGCCACGTTCCGCGTGTCGGTGCGCCGTGCCGACAAGCGGTTCGAGATGCCGTCGCCGCAGATCGAGCGCGAGATCGGCGGCCGGATCAAGGCGGTCTACGGCTGGACGGTGAACCTCAGTGCGGCCGAATTCGTCGTCCACATCGAGATCCTCGCGAACGCGGCGTTCTACTTCTATCGCAAGGAACGCGGACCCGGCGGCCTGCCGATGGGAACGGCGGGACGCGTGCTCTGCCTGCTCTCCGGAGGCATCGACTCACCGGTCGCGGCCCACCGGATGATGAAGCGCGGCTGCACGGTCACCTTCGTGCACTTCCACAGCTACCCGATCCTGTCGCGCGCGTCGCAGGACAAGGCACGGGAGCTCGTCCGGCTGCTCACGCAGTGGCAGCTCCGGTCGCGCCTGTACCTCGTGCCGTTCGGCGACATCCAGCAGCAGGCGCTGCTCCTGATTCCCGGTCCGATGCTGGTGGTCGTCTACCGCCGCATGATGTTGCGCATCGCGGAGCGCGTCGCGCTCATCCGCCGCGCGCAGGCGCTGATCACGGGAGACGTCGTCGGGCAGGTGGCCTCGCAGACGCTCGAGAACCTGGCGGTGGTCGGGGCCGTGGCGACGCTGCCGATCTTCCGGCCGCTCATCGGGATGGACAAGGAGGAGATCACGGCTGAGGCGCAGCGCATCGGCTCGTACCCCATCTCGATCATCCCCGACCAGGACTGCTGCACCCTCTTCACGCCGCGCCACCCGCTGACCCGGGCGCGTCTCGAGGCGGTCGAGCAGGCAGAGAAGGCGCTCCCGATCGAAGCGTTCATCGAGGCCGCGGTGCGGGACGCGGTCGTGGAAGAGTTCGAATTTCCGGTGGTAGGATCGACGATCGAGAGGTGAGACGTGGCTGCAACCAGCAGTGTTAGCGGTGAAGGACTTCGGCGGATCGAGTCGGTGCTCGGGGACGACGCGCGTCTCCTGGAGCACCAGTGCAAGACCATCCCGAAGGAGCACCTTCACCTCCCCGGTCCCGATCTCGTGGACCGGCTCTTCGCCCCGACCGACAGGAACCCGCGAGTGCTCGCCGCACTCCAGTCGATGGTGAACACAGGGCGGCTCGGCGGCACGGGGTACGTGTCGATCCTGCCGGTCGACCAGGGGATCGAGCATTCGGCCGGTGCGTCGTTCGGGCCGAACCCGGCCTACTTCGACCCGGCGAACATCGTGCAGCTCGCGATCGAGGGCGGCTGCAACGCCGTGGCGTCGACGCTCGGCGTGCTCGGCTCGGTGTCGCGGAAGTACGCGCACCGCATTCCCTTCATCCTGAAGCTGAACCACAACGAGTTTATCTCGTACCCGAACGCCTACGACCAGATCCGCTTCGCCAGCGTGAAGCAGGCGTTCGACATGGGCGCGATGGGCGTGGGGGCGACGATCTACTTCGGTTCCGAGGAATCGAAGCGGCAGATCCAGGAAGTCTCGGTGATGTTCCAGCAGGCGCACGAGCTCGGGCTGTTCACCGTGCTCTGGTGCTACCTGCGGAACCCGGCGTTCAAGACCAAGGAGGTCGACTACCACCTGTCGGCCGACCTGTCAGGACAGGCGAATCACCTCGGTTCGACGCTCGAGGCCGACATCATCAAGCAGAAGCTGCCCGAGA
>CANIAI010000245.1 GCA_947465275.1 Acidobacteriota bacterium
GCACACCTCCCGGTAGGCCTGCACCGCCCGTGCACGAATCGCCTCGGGGGCGTCGAGCGCGTCGTCGTCCTCGAGCCGGTCGAGCAGCGGCGTGAGCAGCTCACGCGCCGAGGCGTCCACCGTGGCGTCGTCCGCGCTGAACCCGCAGCGTTGGAGCAGGCGGTGCACGAGCGTGCCCACCAGGCGGTCCGCTCCGCCGCCTCCCGCGGCCCGCGCCGCCTGCGCCACGTCGTGCGGCGACGCGTCACCGCGGCTCACGAGCGCTCCCACCGTCGTGCGCGTGCGCACCTCGAGCATCGGGGCCACGTCGATCGGACCGGCCTCGGGCGCCGCGTCGGTCATCCCCTGTGCCTCGACCGCTGGGGCGGGACACACCTGGAATGCGTGCACGCCCGACGCGCCGACCCATTCGAGCGGATCACCGCCGCCGAGCGCCTGCGGGAACAGGCTCGTCAACGCGGGCGGCATCACCTCGGCGAGGCTTCCGATGCCGGGCATCAGCCGCCCCTCGCGCAGCACCGACCCGAGGTACAGGCGGTCGCGCGCCCGCGTCAGCGCCACGTACAACAGCCGCTTCGTTTCTTCACGCTCGCGCGGTCCGGCATCCTCGTCGGCATCCGAGAGGAAATCACCGATCGAGACCGACGCCTCGCCCGCCGCCGGGTCGGCCGAGACGCGGATCGGATCGCGCCGGTTCCCCGTGCCGCGCGCGAGGTTCACGAGGAAGACCACCGGGAACTCGAGCCCCTTCGACGCGTGCACCGTCATCAGGTTCACGGCGTCGAGCGCGTCGATCGGCGCGTTCGCCTCGTCGCCGACGGCGAGGTGATCCAGGTGCGCCGCGATGCGCGCGAACGTGGTGTACCCGCGGTTCTGGATGCGGCGGATGAGCGCGCGCATCTTCTTCAGGTTCTCGCGCGCCTGCTGCACGCGCGGGCCACGCAGCTCCACGGCGTACCCCGACTCGGCCAGCACGGTGTCGAGCAGCTCGCCCGCGGGCAACCGGTCCACCAGGCCGCGCCAGCGCCGCAGCGAGACCCGGGCGCGCGCGAGCGTCTCGCGATCGTCGACATCGAGTCGTGCCGCGGCCTCGGGCTCGTCGTCACCCCGCAACGCCTGCGCGAGCCGGGGCGCGAGCGTCCGCAGCCCTTCGTCGGACACGCGGATCACGCGCGACCGCAGCAGCGCCGCGGCCCGCAGATCCGACAGCGGATCCGCCAGGTACCAGATCAGCGCGAGGACGTCCTTGATCTCGTCGGCGTCGAAGAAGCCGAGCCCCTTGTAGACGTGGGCCGAGATGCCCCGCCGCTCGAGCGCCGCCTCGAATTCGCGATGGCTCTCGCGCGTGCGGAACAGGATGGCGATATCTCCGGGCGTGATGACCCTCGGCAGGCGGGTGTCGCGGTCCCGCACCATCGTGGCGCTGGCGAGCAGCCGGGCGATCTCCGCGGCCGTCCGCTCCGCGCAGCCCTCCGCCGTGATGTCGGCGACGAGGCCGAGCACCGGTGCGTCCCGCTGCCACTCGCCAATCGGGAAGCGGTCCTGCTCGTCGTAGACGAACGCGTCGCGCCGCGCGGAGGCCGAGGCGTCACCCGCCTGCACCATCGCCTGGCAGAGGTCGTTGACGAACGACAGCACTCCCGGCACCGATCGGAAGCTGCGCGAGATGGATCGGCGCACGTCGCCATCGGGACGCAGCGCCTCGAGGTGACGCGCGGCCTCCTGCAGCAGCGACACGTCGGCATCGCGGAAGCCGTAGATCGACTGCTTGCGGTCGCCCACGATGAAGACCGACGGCGGGAGCGGACCCGAGTGCGCGAGTCCCGCCCCCTGGCCCCAGGCGGCGACGAGCAGCGAGACGAGCTCCCACTGCGCGCGGCTCGTGTCCTGGAACTCGTCGACGAGCACGTGGTGATAGCGCGCCTCGAGGCGGAAGCGGCTCTGCGAGAACTCCTCCATGCGGCGCAGCAGCGTGAGCGCGCCGAGCAGCACGTCGGGGAAGTCGAGCACCGCGTGCGCGTCGAGCGTGCGCCGGTACTCGTGCTCCGCGATGCGGTACATCTGCAGCGTCCCGCGCGCGACCAGCCCGTTGAGATCCCGCCGGAACGCGTCGGACGCACGCCGCACGGCGGGCGCCTCGCCGACCACCAGGTCCTTGTGACGCCGGAAGGCCTCGTCGGTCGCGAAGTCGCGCTTGAGGTGCAGCAGCTTCTTCCGCGGCTCTCCCTGCTGCGTGAGGAAATACGCCCGCGCGCGAACGTAGATCGCCTGCACCAGCGCCGCATCGAGCGTCGCGGGCTCGTCGAGCGCCTCCCGCAGCTCCTGCACGCCACGCACGAGCAGGTGGAAGGCCGGCTGGTCGGGACCGGTGTGGACGAAGCCGTCGAACCCGCCGCGCATCTGGTCGAACACACGGACGAGCGCCGTCGCCGCCTCCACGCCGGCGTCGTGCACCGTCAGCCCCGTGCGGCTTCCCGCCAGGTACCGGGTCAGCACCTCGGGCGCGAGCAGCCGGCGGTTCAGCAGCGCGGCCAGGCCGCGCCGCGCCCGCCGCTCGCCGAGCTGCGCGAAGACGAGCGCCACGTGCGCCTCGGTGCGGGCCAGGCCGCGGCAGATGCGGAGCGCGCGATCGAGCGCCTCGTCGATGAGACGCGGCACCTCGGTGTCGTCGGCGAGTGAGAAGCCCGGGTCGAGGTCGGCTTCGAGCGGGAACTCCCGCAGGAGCGACAGGAAGAACGCGTCGATCGTGCTCACGGCGATGTCGGCCGTGCGGTCGCGCAGCTCGCGCCAGCGCGACGGCGTGATGTCGCCCCGCTCGGCGGCCACGCGCAGCGCCGCGACGATGCGCTCGCGCATCTCGGCGGCCGCCTTCCGCGTGAAGGTGATCGCGAGCACGTTCGCCGGGTCGACCCCGGCCTTCAGCAGGTTCAGGTAGCGATCGACGAGCACCCGGGTCTTGCCGGTGCCGGCCGACGCCTCGAGCGCCACGTTGCAGCGCGGGTCGACCGCACGGGCGCGACCCTCGCGGTCGCGCGCCTCGACGCGGGACTCGAGCGACGGCAGCGGTTCACTCATCGATGTAGTCCTTGCGGCACACGCGGACGTACGCGCACCACGTGCAGGTGACCACCTCGTGCGGCCGTGGCGGGAACTCGCCGCGCTCCACCCCGTCCACCGCCTCGAAGAGCCGCTCGCGCGCGGCATCGAGCGCGGGCGCGGGGTCGTCACCCGGCTTGACGACCGACGCCAGCGTCCGCTTTCCCGAGAACGCGACGTACGCCGCCTCGTCGACGGTCCAGGCGCCCTCCCCGTCCGCCGCGAGCTGCTCGGCCGCGCAGAGCGCGTAGACCGGCACCTGGAGCGCACGGCTGGTCTTCGGAGCCGAGCCCGACTTGTAGTCGATGACCCGCAGCCGGTGTCCCTCGAGCAGGTCGATGCGGTCGGCGATGCCACGCAGCCTGACCGTGCGTCCGCCCGGGACCCCGAGTGAGAACTCGCCCTCGAAGGTGCGCTCGAGCCAGCGCGAGCGCACGGCGACGGGCCGCTCGGCTTCGACCCGCAGCACGACGTCGACGATGCCGACAGCGATGGCCGACCCGAACAGGCGGGCCCGCTCGAGCGCGGCGTCGGGTTCGCCCAGCGCGGTGAGCAGCGGCTCGGCCACCTGCTCGAACAGCAGCCGCGCCTCGCGGATCGTCGTGGCGGTGATCGTGCCGAGTCCGCGCGCGTCCCACGCCTCGAAGAAGCGCTGGAACACCTCGTGAAGGAAGCGGCCGCGCGCCCGCGGGGAGAGCGACGGCTGGTCCTCGGGCAGCTCCTCGAGGCGCAGCACGTCGGCGGCGAAGAACTTGAACGGACAGTCCTGGTAGCGCTCGAGCGCGCTCAGCGACCAGGCGGCCGGACGGTGGCCCGCGGTCTGGCCGCGGAAGCGCGACGCATCCGCCGGCGGGCGCGCCAGTCGGGCCCGGGCCGCGTCACGCGGCCCCTCCGGGAGCGCATCGGGCACCGCGGGCGCGAGCGCGAGGATCTCGCTCTCGGTGATCCGTGTGGTCTCGGCCGCTTCCTGGAGCGTTGGCCAGGCATCGGCCGTCAGCTCGTCGAGGAGCGGTGACGGCGACACCACGGCGTCCTGTTCCAGCGAGAAGGTCGAGAGGGCGATCGTCGTCGTGGGCAGGCGGAGCAGGTCGGCGAACGCGGCACGCGCGGCATCGAGCCGCTCGGTCTCGGCGTCCCAGCCGAGGTCGCGCAGCACCGACGCGGCGTAGAAGATGTTCCGGCGCGGGCGGTCGGGCCATTCGCCGTCCACGAGTCCCGCCAGCTGCACGTGCGCGAAGTCGCCGTAGGGCGCGCTGGCGGCGTCCACGACGTGCACGCCCTCGTCGCCGGTGCGCGGGGCGAACGTCTGCCCTTCGATCCAGCGGCGGATGAGCGCGGCCACCAGGTCGAAGTCGACCGGTGCCGGGTCGAGCGCGTCGTACGCC
>CANIAI010000246.1 GCA_947465275.1 Acidobacteriota bacterium
CTCGCCCGCACGCTCGCCGTGCCGGCCGCCCGTTTCTTCCGGATGCGCCGGTCGGTGAGCCTGCTCGTGTCGGAGCGGCGTGACGGCACGCACGGCATCGTCGAGGGCACGTACCAGAGCCCGATTCTCGTCCAGTGGCAGCAGGCGCCGCGTGAAACGCGGCAGCTGGACGTCACGCTCACCGAACTCCGCTAGTCCGCGCCCAACGGGGCGGCCCCTTGCGGGTCAGCGCGCGAACCGTTCCGGCATCTCCGCAATCACCCACGACAGGGCGGCAATGGCCGCCGCCGCACGCGACACGTCCTCAGGCGCGATACGGTCGACGGTGTCGGCGGGCGTGTGGTGAATGGGGAAGAACTTCGCCGCATCCCCGATGTACGCCATCGTCGGCGCGTTGCCCGCCTGGGCGATGGGTCCGATGTCCGCGCCGCCCCCGCCGATGATCGGCTCGCCGAACCCGAGCGGGGCCAGCAGCGACACGATGTCACGGACCTGCAGGCGTGCCGCGTTGCTGCCAGAGAACCCCAGCGTGGCCGGCCAGAAGACGCCCGAGTCTGACTCCAGGGCGAAGACGTGGTCCTTCGCCTCGGCCGCGTGGGCCGCCGCGTACGCCACCCCGCCGCGCAGGCCGTTCTCCTCGTTCGCCCAGAGCACCACCCGCACGGTGCGCCGCGGCTGCAGCCCGAGGCGACGCATCAGCCGCAGCGCTTCCCAGGTGACGATGCAGCCGACCGCGTCGTCGGACGCGCCGGTGCCCGCGTCCCACGAGTCGAGATGTCCGCCGAGCAGCACGACCTGTTCAGGATGCTCGCGCCCGCGCAGTTCGCCGACGACGTTCACCGACGGCACGTCCGGCAGCGGCTGGTTCTCGAGCACCAGCCGGATGCGGACGCGGCGGCCGCGGGCGGTGAGGCGTGCGATGCGGTTCGCGTCCTCCGCCGAGATCGCCGCGGCCGGAATCGCGGTCGCGTCGGGCACGTAGTTCACCGTGCCGGTGTGCACCGTCCGCAGACCCATCGGTCCGACCGAGCGCACGAGCACGGCCGACGCGCCGTACAGGGCGGCGGCCCGGGCGCCGCTCGTCCGGTAGGAGACCGTCTCGGTGTAGTTCACGAACGGCGCGTTGAACAGGACGATGCGTCCGCGGGCCTCGGCCGCGCGGGCCCGCAGTTCCTCGAAGGTCTCGACCACCAGCACGTCGGCCTCGAGCCCGCCGGCCGGTGTGGGCACCGTGCCCCCCAGCCCTGCGACGACGATCGCGTGACGCGGCGGATCGACGATCTCCGCCGACTCGAAGCCCCGCTCCCACCTCGGCACCAGCACCTCTTCGGTGTGCGCCTCGAGGCCGTCCTTCCGCATCGTCTCGACCGCCCAGGCGGCCGCGCGGGCGTAGTTCTCGGAGCCCGACAGGCGGCTGCCGTACGTGTCGGTGAGTTCGGCGAGACGCTGCCAGGCAAAGTCGTCGGCCGTCGCGGCACGTGTCAGGCGAGTCACCGTCTCGCGGTACGGGGCAAGCCAGGCCGGGCCGCCGCCCTGCGCCGTGAGGCGCGGCTCACCGACGCCCAGCAGGAAGGCGCCAAGTGCGAGCAGGCAGAGGAGCAGGCGCGGCGCCGGGCGACGGGGCGGAACAGGCGTCACGAGCGGAAGGTGGCGGGAAGGTCGTGCTTCGTCTCCCGCAGGATCTCGATGACGGCCTGGCGATCGGCGGCCGTGAGGCGCCGGTACTTCGCCCCGGTGACCCTGCCCGAGAGCACGGCCCACAGACGGTCGTAGGCCGCCGCTTTCGCCGCCGCGGGCAGCGCCTCGAAGGCGGGGCTGTAGATCATGTAGCTGCACGGATAGCGGAACGTTCGACGGGTCAGGTCGAATTCACGCAGTGAGCGCCCCCTGCTGTCGGCCGGACCGAGCGCCGCGAAGCGCTCAGCGAATCCGGACGTCCCTTTCACGGGGCCCAGCAGCCCGGCCTCGTCGACGAAGAGCATGTAGTCGACCAGGTCGGCCGCCGCCTTCTCGACCCGCGACGTGTCCGCCGCGCCATCGCGCTCGGCGACGCGCGCCTCCCATCCGAGACGGATGATGAGGTTCGTCATGTGCGTCTGGTGGTTCAGCACGAGCAGCGACACGACGTCGCTGTAGGGCGTCGGGATCCCGTCGAGGTCGAGCAACCCGGCAAGCGACTCCACGGCGCGGTTGCCGGGCGTAATCGTGCCCTTGCCCTTGTCGACCGGCATCACCGGGACGTTCCCGATGTGTCGAGCCCCGCCATGGTTGCCCGTCACGTACCAGCCGCCCCACCGCTGGTCGAAGGGGCTCCGGTGGTCGGTGACGAAGCCATTGGCGTAGGCGTTCCGGTCTTCGGGCAGCGGATACATGCTGGTCGTCAGCAGGCCGGGAACGGCCAGGGTATCCCAGCTCAGGTGACAGGTCAGGCAGCTGTCGTCGCGCTTGAAGCGGACATCCCCACCCTCCTTCTGGTCGAGGGTGTAGAACACGGCGCCCTGACGCGGGTCGATCGCCACCGCCTCGAGCACGTCGGTGCCGCGCACCCAGCCGATGGCGAGTGAATCGGTGAAGAAGAGCGCGCGCGGATTGAGATAGCTGATGTTGTCGCCCTGCACGCTGCCCTGCGAGAACACCAGGACCTGCGACTCGACGGGCACCCGCAGCGCGGAGAGCACCGAGCTCAGGTAGCCGCTGCGCCCGCTCGCGCTGAGGCTCGCCTCTCCGGCGTCGAGGCGGCGGTTGAGCTGGGCGATGGGGTCGTCAGCCGGCGTCCGGCTGTACTGGATGGCGGGGTGTTCCTTGGAAGCGCCGAACGCGTCGGGACGCTGGGCAATCACCACCCCCGAGGTCGCCGTCAGCAGCAGCGATGCCCCGACGATCAGCAGGCCTGGACGCATGGCACCAGTGTAGCGCGCGGCCGAAGCGCCTCATTGGGGATAATGGCGCCATGACGCGCCTGTGGCTGCTCGGCCTCGCCATCGCTTCCCTGCTCATCGTCTCCCCCGCATCGGCCGAGGTCGTCCAGCGGACCGGCCGCTTCGGTGGCACGCAGGTGACGTACGTCGTCTCACTGCCGCCTGGCTACGATGCCGCACGAGCCTATCCGGTGGTGCTCGTCTTCACCGGCGGGCCGCAGCTGCTGCGCATGGCCGAGGGCACCGTCAGGACGGACTGGCAGGCCGAAGCGGACCGCCGCGGCTACGTCGTCGTGAGCCCCGGTACCCCTGACGGAAGCCTCTTCTTCGAAGCGGCAGATCGGATCTTCCCCGAGTTCCTCGACATGCTCGTCCGTGAGTTCACGCCCGTGAACGGGCGCGTGCACATCGCAGGGCATTCCAACGGCGGGCTGAGTGCGTTCCACATCGCGGCGAAGTTCCCGCAATACGTCGCGACCGTCACGGGCTATCCGGGACTGCTCGACGGATCGGCAGACCTCGCGCGGGCGGCGGCGCTGAAGCCGGCCTGTCTCTTCATGCACGTCGGGGAGAAGGACGACGGCTGGCGCGGCGCGATGCGGCAGCAGTACGAGACGCTGATGAAGCAGGGCTACCGCATCCGCTTCACCGTGGAGCCGGGTCAGGTGCACCGGATCAAGGCCGGTGAGGTGAACCTGTCGCGCCGGCTCTTCGACGAGATCGACGGCTGCCGGCCGGCAGCGGGCCGCTGAGCCCCCTCGTCCAGCCCGGACGCCGGCTGGCCCCGCTCGCACTGGGCGCATGGATCGGGCTCATCCTGGTGGCGGTGGTCCCGTGGGAAGCCTGGCAGGACCACCCGCACTGGTCGCGCGTCGTCTGGGTACCGTTCGTCACGCCGCCCTGGAAGCTCCGGGACATCGTCGCCAACGTCCTGCTCTACCTGCCGCTCGGCTGGTGGTGGATGCGACAGGCGTGGCGGCCATCGGTTGGCGGCGCGGTCGCGGCGGCCCTCGTGCTGTCGCTGGGAACCGAGGCGAGCCAGCTGTTCAGCCACCGGCGCGTCCCATCGACCACCGACCTGATGACCAACGTCTGCGGCGCCTGGATCGGCGCACGCCTGGCGGTCCGCCGCCGGGGGACGGCAACCGGGTCGAAGTCGCCTATCAGCCCGCCAGCGTCGTGAACAGCAGCGCCACTACCCGACGTTGCGTCGGGTCGATCAGCCAGAGCCAGCCGTCGAGCAGGAACTCGATGCGGGCGGCGAGCAGCGCGATGCGCCCCATCACCGTGTAGCCGAACGCGGCGCCGAAGGTGATCATCAGCATCCAGATCCCCACCCGGGCCGCGCCGCCGACCACTCCGGTGTGCTCGAACGAGAAGAAGAAGTAGACCAGGCAGCAGAGCACGCCGGCCACGATGATCAGGTTCGTGAGCGACGCCCAGATGTCGAAGCTGCCGGCCGTGAACACCGCGAGCGGGAGGATCGAGTTGCGGATCTGCGCGAGGAAGTCACCGTGCAGGAAGCCGATCAGCCGCAACCCCGCCGTCGTGCCGA
>CANIAI010000247.1 GCA_947465275.1 Acidobacteriota bacterium
AGCGTGGCGCTCGAGCAGCTCGATGGCGGCCTGACGCGCCGCATCGCGGCGCTCGACGGACAGCTCTACGATCTGATCGCGCGGCTCGAGGCGTCGCTCGATTTTCCCGAGGAGGGTTATCACTTCGTCGACGACGGGGCCGCCGACGCGGAACTCGCGTCGCTGCTCGGCTCGCTGGACGGCCTGGTCGGGGACGGCCGGCGCGGGCGCGTCATTCGCGAAGGGGCGACGGTCGTGATCGCCGGACGTCCGAATGTGGGGAAGTCGCGGCTGTTCAACGCGCTCGCCGGTTTCGATCGGGCGATCGTCACCGACGTGCCAGGGACGACCCGCGATCTGGTGGCCGAGACGGTCGATCTGCTCGGGCTCGCCGTGCGGCTGGTGGACACCGCCGGCGTGCACGCCACCGACGATCTGGTGGAACGTGAAGGGGTGCGGCGCGCCGAGGTGGCGGCCAGCGCCGCCGATCTGCGGCTGCTCGTCCTCGATGGCAGCGAGCCGCTGCACGCGGACGACCACCGCCTGCTCGATGCGCCATCGCCGGTGCCCCGCCTCGTGGTGGTGAACAAGGCCGATCGGCCCGACCGTGTGGGCCCGCTGCCGTGTGCGGGCGAGACCGTCGCGCGCGTGTCGGCCGTCGAGGGGAGCGGGCTCGACGACCTGCGACGCCGCATCGTGGTGGCGCTGACCGGACGTGAACCGTCGCACGAGCGACCGTCGGTCACCAACATCCGGCACGTCGCATTGCTGGAGCGCGTGCGGACGCACCTGGCCGACGCGCGGGCACTGGTGCGGGCGCGGGTGCCCGAGGAGGTGGCGCTCGTCGAACTGCAGGCGGCCCGGGCCGCGCTCGACGAGGTGGTCGGGCGGCGGGGACCCGACGACCTGCTGGGCCACATCTTCAGCCGGTTCTGCATCGGGAAGTAGGCGTCACAATGTTTGGTCTATCAACAGATGTCTTTTGACGTCATTGTCATAGGAGCAGGTCACGCCGGCGTGGAAGCCGCCGCCGCGGCCGCGCGCCTCGGCTGCTCGGTGGCCATCTGTACGCTGTCACGCGAGACCGTGGCTGCGATGCCGTGTAACCCGGCGGTTGGCGGCACGGCCAAGGGGCACCTGGTCCGCGAGATCGACGCCCTCGGCGGGCTGATGGGGCGCGCCATCGATGCCACCGGTATCCAGTTCAAGATGCTCAACCGCTCGCGCGGCCCGGCGGTCTGGTCGCCGCGCGCGCAGGCTGACAAGCGGCGGTATTCCGCCTGGGTGCGTGAGGCGCTCGACGCGGAACCGGGAATCGGGTGGCTGATCGGCCGGGCGGCCGCAATCGAGCACGAGGACGGACGTGTCACCGGTCTCACCATGGACGACGGCGTCACGCACCGGTGCCGGGCGCTCGTGATCACGACCGGCACCTTCCTGAACGGGGTGATCCACATGGGACCCGAACAGCGGCCCGCCGGCCGTTTCGGCGAGCCTCCGACGACGGAACTGGCCAGCTCGCTCCGATCGTTCGGCTTCGAGATGGGACGGCTGAAGACCGGCACCCCGCCCCGGCTGCACCGCGACAGCATCGACTTTGCGGCGTGGCGGTCGCACGGCTGGACCGAAGAGCCCGGCGATGCCGAGCCGGAGCCCTTCTCGTTCACCACCACCGCGCGCCCGACGAACCAGGCGCCCTGCTGGCTGCTGTATACGACCGAGCGCACGCGCAAGCTGGTGCGGGAGTCGATCGACTCGAGCCCGCTCTACAACGGGCAGATTCGCGGGATTGGGCCTCGGTACTGCCCGTCGCTCGAGGACAAGATCATGCGGTTCCCCGACCGGGAGCGGCACCAGATCTTCCTCGAGCCCGAGGGGCTCGACGTCCCCGAGATTTACGTCAACGGGCTGTCGATGTCGCTGCCGGCCGAAATACAGGAGCAGATCGTCCGCTCCCTGCCAGGACTCGAGCAGGCGACGATGCTGCGGCCGGCGTACGCGGTGGAATACGACTTCGTCCAGCCGACCGAGCTGCGCCGGACGCTCGAGACGCACCGGGTCGGCGGGTTGTTCCTCGCCGGGCAACTGAACGGGACGTCCGGCTACGAGGAGGCGGCAGCCCAGGGCCTCATGGCTGGTCTCAACGCCGCCAGGCAGGTGCGCGGCGAGCCAGGCGTCGTCCTGACCCGCGACCAGGCGTATATCGGGATCCTGATCGACGACCTCGTGACCACCGGTTGCCTCGAGCCCTACCGGATGTTCACCTCTCGGGCCGAGCACCGCCTGCTGCTGCGGATCGACAACGCCGACCTGCGGCTCACGCCCGTGGGGCGCGAGGTGGGGCTGATCGCCGACGCGCGGTTCGAGCGATTCGAGGAGCGCCGGGCGCGGGTCGACCGGAACCTCGACCGGTTGGCGCGGACGATGGTCAGGGGACCGGCGGGCCGGCAACCGGCGACGCAGTGGCTGAAGACACCGGAGCATCGCCTCACGTCCCTGCTGTCGGCCGGGGAGGTGGCGCTCGACCTCGACGTCCATCGCCCCGAGCTCGACCTCGCGACCGCGGAAACGATCATCAAGTACGAAGGCTACCTGCGGCAGGAGGCCAGCCGCGCCGCGCGCGTCCGCCGCGACGAGCACCGGGTGGTGCCGGAGGGGATGGATTTCTCAGGCATCCCCGGCCTGTCCCGTGAGGTGGTCCACCGGTTGACGCAGGTCCGGCCCGAGACGCTGGCGCAGGCGTCGAGAATTCCAGGGATGACGCCGGCGGCGGTCGCGGTGCTCGCGGCCTGGCTGCGGCGGCCGGCCGGCGGGCCGACGGAGGAACTCGCGTCATGAGCGAGTCCGGTATTGAATCCCAGCTCAGACAGCGCCTGTCGGAGCTCGCCGCATCGCCCCCGGACGGATGGGTCACGGCAGTTCTGACCTATTTCTCCCTGCTCCAGCGGTGGAACCGCTCCATCAACCTGAGCGGCTTCACGCTCGACCCGCCATCGGCGGACGCGATCGACCGGCTTCTGGTTGAACCGCTCCTGGGGGGCACCCTCGTGGACTCGTCGCTCCCGGCCGGACAGGTGGGCCGCGTGCTCGACATCGGGAGTGGGGGAGGGTCACCAGCCGTCCCGCTGGCGCTCGCCCTCCGGGCGTCCGGCGCCGGGACGAACTGGCTGACCATGGTCGAATCGCGCCAGCGCAAGGCGGTGTTCCTGCGCGAGGCGCTGCGCGCCGTCGATCTCAACGGCGACGTGCTGGCGGAGCGCTTTGACGAGCTGGTCCTCCCTGGCGCCTCCTACCAGCTGATCTGCAGCCGGGCCGTTCGTCTGGAGGACGCCGACGCGTTGAAGGTGCTCGAACTCCTGGCCCCGGGCGGACGGCTCCTGCTGTACCACGGTGTTGATGGTCCGGGTCAGGCGGTCGACCTGCGTTTCACGTCTCTTGGAACTCGTCAGCTGACCAGTCCGGCCGGAATCGCGACCGTCTACGCCCCACGCTGACGGGCGAATCGACCATCCCGATGTTCCACGTGGAACATTCGAGGCATGAAGAAGCCCGATCAGGGGTCACTCTGCTCGTCGAACCCCTCAGTGTTCGTCTCGAACCCCTCACGTTCCGTCTCCGACCCCTCACTTTTTGTGTTTCACCCCTCGACGAACGCGAACACCCCCTCGTGGAACAGTGTTTGTCGGGGAATGCGGGCGTGAGGGGGCGGGAGTTTCGTTTCGCCTGCGTCGATGCACGGTTTGAGGGGCACGGTGCACGGTGTGAGGGCACACTCCAGACGTGTTGGCATGAGAGAAACCGCTTCACGGAGCACAATCACGACTTTCCGCGCCTTGAGTGCGGCTCACCGGTGCCCGACGGTGATTTCCGTGCAACGGTTGTCGGTTCCTGTGCAGCAGGGGGAGGCGAGTCCGGCGGTGTTCCACGTGGAACACCAGCGCGTGGGATCCTGAGGCGGCGATCCGATCAACAATAGCGGTCCCCGTCGTGAATCCCCTGCGCTCAGCCGTCTCCAGACTCGGAAGCCTCCTGAACTCGCCCCTGATGGCGGAGCTGCGTCGGCTCCAGAAGTCAGTGGCCGCGCTCAGTGGGCGGCTCGATACCTCTCAGCAGAAGTCGCGCGGCCTTCTCACCAAGCTGTCGCGCACGGTCGCGGAGCAGGCCCATGAGCAGCGCCGCCTGAGGGCGCAGCTCGACGAGCAGCATGCCGAGCTGCGGTTGATGCTCTCGCGGCTGCCGGCTCCCACGTCGGCCGAAGGGGCGGTCCGCATCGACGGCGGGCTCAAGATTCCGCTCTCGCTCGATTCACCGATCGACCCGTCTGCAGAGGACCTTGCGGATCCGCTCGACGCAGACGTGCTGCCGGCCAGCACGAACGATCCGCTGCCGGCCGACGAGATTCTGCGGCTCGACGCCTGTCCGATCTGCGGCGACGCCGGGCACACGCCGGTGTGCCGATACAACAAGCTGCTGCTGCTCGAGGCCGGAGTCGAC
>CANIAI010000248.1 GCA_947465275.1 Acidobacteriota bacterium
AGGACGGGACGCTCCTGCCGGTCGACATCAGCCTCAGCGCGGTGCCCGACGAGGACGGGACGATCGTGCTCGCCTTCATCCGGGACGTCTCGCTGCAGCGGTCCCTCTGGGACGACCTGACGCGGGTGAAAGGGCACCTCGAGCAGGAACTATTGCAGCGGCGGCAGCTCCGGGCCCTCTCCGAGCTGCTGCAGACGATGCGGTCGCGCGACGAGGTGCGTTCGGTGCTGAACCTGCACCTCGAACACATGTTCCCCGGGACGAGCGGCGCCGTCTTCCTCTTCGCCGGCAGCGGCGACCCGGCTGAACCGCTCGTCGACTGGGGTCCGAGCCAGACGGCGGCGCGGGAGTTCTTCGTCGATGACTGCTGGGCGGTGCGGCTTGGTCGTCCCCATGGGACGAGCCAGGTGCCCGAAGCCTTTCCCTGCCCACATGTCGGCAGGGGCAGCAGCGTGCCGCCGTACCTGTGCGTCCCGCTCATCGCCGACGGCGACACGCTCGGCGTATTCCACGTGCAGGTCGACCCGCACATCGGGGAACTGCCGGCAGGGCCCGGGGCGGACGACTTCGGTCTGCCCGAGGCGAAGCGGCAGTGGGCGATGGCTGTCGCGGAACGACTGTCGCTGCCGCTGGCGAACCTGAAGCTGCGCGAGACGCTGCAGAACCAGTCGATCCGCGACCCGCTGACCGGCGCCTTCAACCGGCGCTACCTCGAGGAGGCGCTCGCCCGCGAGCTGGCGCGCGCGACCCGCGGCACCTATCCGGTCAGCGTCGTCATGCTCGACCTCGACCACTTCAAGCAGTTGAACGACGTGTTCGGCCACGCGGCCGGCGACGCGGTGCTCCGCCGGTTCGTGGAGTTTGCGACCGACCAGCTGCGCGCGGAGGACATCCTGTGCCGCTACGGCGGCGAGGAGTTCGCGATCGTGATGCCCGGGTCGAAGCTGTCGGCCACCATGGCGCGTCTCGAACAGATGCGTGTCGACTGGGAAGCGCTGACGATCGACCTGCGCCGGCGCGGGCAGGCCGCGACCACCTTCTCGGCGGGCGTTTCCGCGACTCAGAACGGGCTGGCGCCCGGCGACCGGCTGCTGAAGGCGGCCGACCGCGCGCTCTACGAGGCGAAGGCGCGGGGACGCAACTGCGTGCTCGAGGGCGAGGGCGTCGACGCGCCGGTGCGCGTGCTCAACGCGGATCGGTGAACGAGGGGAATGACGACGTGGAGATGAGCGACGGACTGTTCGGCTGGTTGTTCGCCGTGGGCTCAGCGAGGCCGTCTGGCCCGCGCTGGCGCGGACGTGGCGCTCAGTGCGACTCGGGCTCGGAGAAGGGGCATGCGACCTCGCGCCCGTGACGCTCGAGCATGGGCGGGACCTGCTCGGCGCACGCGGGGCGGGCGATCGGGCATCGGGTCCGAAACGCGCAGCCTGACGGCTTCTGCAGCGGCGACGGGACGTCGCCTCCCAGCCGCGCGCGGCGCGCCCGGCCCACCGACGGATCGGGACGCGGCGCCGCCGCGAGCAGCGCCCGCGAGTAGGGATGCTCCGGATGCTTGTAGATCGTCTCGGCCGGTCCCATCTCGACGATGTTCCCGAGGTACATCACCGCGATGCGTGTCGAGATGTGCCGGACGACCGACAGGTCGTGCGCGATGAACAGGTAGGACAGCCCGAATTCGTCCTGCAGATCCTGCAGCAGGTTGATGACCTGCGCCTGCACGGAGACGTCGAGTGCGCTCACCGGCTCGTCGGCGATCACGATCTTCGGGTTCGTCGCCAGCGCGCGGGCGATGCCGATACGCTGCCGCTGCCCGCCCGAGAACTCGTGCGGGTACCGGTTGAAATGGTGCGCCGATAGCCCCACCTTGCCGAGCAGCCACTGCACCCGTTCCAGCCGCTCGGCCCGTCCCATCTTCGTGTGGATGGTCAGCGGCTCCTCGATGATCTGCCCGACGGTCTTGCGCGGATTGAGCGAGGAGTAGGGGTCCTGGAAGACCATCTGGATGTCCGACCGGTACGGCCGCATCCCATGGCGTCCAAGCGGCAGCAGGTCGACCACGCCACCGGCGTGGTGGTACAGCACCTGCCCCGAGATTTCGACCTGATAGCTCATCGCCTTCAGGATGTTGATCACGGCGCGCCCGACCGTCGTCTTCCCGCAGCCCGACTCACCGACCAGCCCCAGCGTCTCGCCCTGGTGCAGCGTGAACGACACGCCGTCGACCGCGCGTACCTCGCCGGTGCGCCGGAGGAACACGCCCCCCGTGACCGGGAAGCGCACCTGCAGGTCTTTCACCTCGAGGAGCACGTCACCCTGAGCCATCAGCGCGCCTCCCCGGCCGACCGCAGCGACGCCGGACCTGCGGACAGCAGCCTCGGCTCGGCTGGTGGCGGCCCCAGCGGTTCGGTGCGCGGGTACAGGTGGCAGCGCACCCAGTGGCCAGGCGACTGCTCGATGAGCGGCGGTTCGATGTCGGGGCAGGGCTCGAACCGATACGGGCAGCGCGTCACGAACTTGCAGCCCGCCGGCAGGCTGTGAATGTCGGGCACCGACCCGGGGATGACCGTCAGGCGGCGCGCGCGTTCGCCGGAGACGCTCGGAATCGAGGCGAGCAGGCCGCGCGTGTAGGGGTGGTACGGCCGGGCGAAGATCTCGTCGACCGACGCGATCTCCTGGATCTTCCCGCCGTACATCACCGCGACCCGGTCGCACGTCTCGGCCACGACCGCGAGGTTGTGCGTGATGATCAGGATCGACGCCCCGGCGCGCCGCGCCTTCATCTCGAGCATCAGGTCGAGGATCTGCGCCTGGATGGTGACGTCGAGCGCCGTCGTCGGTTCGTCGGCGATGAGCAGCGCCGGGTTCAGCACGAGCGCGATCGCGATCATCACGCGCTGCCGCTGGCCGCCCGACAGGTTGTGCGGATACTGGTTCAGTCGCGCCGCGGGGTCGGGGATGCCGACCTCGCGCAGGATGTCGACCGCGCGTGCCTCCGCTTCCTTCCGCGTGCAGCGCTCGTGCGCCAGGATGCTCTCGGTGATCTGCATCCCGATGGTGAACACCGGGTTCAGCGAGGTCATCGGCTCCTGGAACACCATCGAGATGTCGCTGCCGCGGATGGCGCGAATCTCGTCCCACGACAGCGCCAGCAGGTTCTTCCCGTTGAACAGGATCTCGCCGGCGACGATCTTCCCGGGCGGGTCGGGGATGAGCCGCAGCACACTGAGCGCGGTGACGCTCTTGCCCGAGCCCGACTCGCCGACCAGCCCGACGACCTCGCCCGGCATGACGTCGAGATCGACCCCGTCGACCGCCTTGGCGACGCCGGATTCGGTGAAGAAGTGGGTCCGCAGCCCGCGGATCGAAAGCAGGGGCGTCGTCATCGCAGGCGCGAATATTCCTTCGGATCGAACGCCTCACGCACCGCCTCGCCGATGAAGACGACGAGCAGCAGCGTGGCGAACAGCACCGCGAGCGGGAAGAAGACGAGCCACCACTTCGTCAGGTTCTCGGTGCCCATGCCGATCAGTTCGCCCCAGCTGGGGGTGGGCGCCGGCAGGCCGAACCCGAGGAAGTCGAGGGCCACGAGTGACCCGATGTTGGCAACGATGGTGAACGGTGCGAACGACACGACCGGGGTGAGCGCGTTCGGCAGGATGTGCCTGAACATGATGCCGGCCTCGGTGCCGCCGGTCGCGATCGCCGCCCCGACGTAGTCCTTCGCCTTCTCGCGGTAGAACTCCCCGCGGATGTAATAGGTGATCCCCATCCAGTCGAACGCGGCAAGCACGGCGACGAGGAGCCAGAGCGACGGCTGCAGCAGCTGGTTGCGGCCGGGGATGTAGATCGGCACCACCACCGAGCTGATGATGATGATCGTGTAGAGGAAGGGGAGCGAGGCCCAGATCTCGATCCCGCGCTGGCCGAGGATGTCGATCTTGCCGCCGAAGTAGCCGAGCAGCGCTCCCGCCGCGATCCCGAAGGTGTACCCGAAGATCATCACCAGGATCGCGAAGGTCATCGAGATGTTGAACCCGTACGCCAGGCGCACGAGTACGTCGCGCCCGCGGTCGTCCGTGCCGAACGGATGTTGCGCCGTCGGCGCGTGCGGCGGCGCCCCCGGCAGGTCGAGCAGTGCCTCGTTGGGACCGTACGGATACGGCGGCATCAGCACCCAGTTGCCGCGCCCGCCGGTCGCGAACTGCTGTTTCAGCGCCCGGTAGTCGGGCTCACCGAAGGTCGTCAGCCCCAGGGTGGACGGCGCCTGGTAGCTGATGATCGGGAAGAAGAACTGCCCCTCGTACCGGATGACGAGCGGGACATTGTTCGCGAGCAGCGGCAGGAAGAACGAGAGGAGGTACGCGATGCTGATGACGACGAACGAGTAGTATCCCCGCTTGAGCCGCCGGAACTTGCCCAGGCGCCGCTGGAAGAGCGATCGGGAGCGGCCGGGTACCGCGGG
>CANIAI010000249.1 GCA_947465275.1 Acidobacteriota bacterium
CGATGGCGGGCAGCGTCCTGATGCTCATCGCCATCCTCGGGCTGGCGTATCTGAACCAGGTGGCCACCGGGTCGTACTCCTTCGATATTCAGAAGCTGGCGCTCCTTCATGTCGCGCCCCGGACGCAGTTCTGGTTCTTCCTGGCCTTCGCGCTGGCGTTTGCCATCAAGGTGCCACTCTTCCCGTTCCACACCTGGCTGCCCGACGCGCACGTGCAGGCGCCGACGGCCGGCTCCGTCATCCTGGCGGGCGTGCTGCTGAAGATGGGCACCTACGGCCTGGTGCGGTTCGCGTTCCCGCTCTTCCCGGTGGCGGCGGTCTACTTCGCCCCCTGGATTGCGCTGCTCGCCGTGATCGGCATCGTCTACGGTGCCCTCGTCGCGATGATCCAGCCCGACATGAAGAAGCTGGTGGCCTACTCGTCGGTGAGCCACCTCGGGTTCGTCGTGCTGGGCATCTGCGCGATGAACATGCAGGGCATGCAGGGCGCGGTCTACCAGATGCTGGCGCACGGCGTCAGCACGGGCGGCCTGTTCCTCATCGTCGGCATGCTCTCGGATCGCCGCCACACGCGCCTCATCAGCGAATTCGGCGGCCTGAAGAACGTGATGCCGAAGCTCACGGCGGCCTTCCTCATCATGACGCTCGCCTCGATCGGCCTGCCGGGGCTCAACGGGTTCATCGGCGAGTTCCTGATCATGATTGGCGCCTTCCGCTACGACCCGCGCTTCGTCGTCGGGGCGGGCCTCGGCGTCATCCTCTCGGCCGTCTACATGCTCTGGATGTTCCAGCGCGTCTTCTACGGCAAGATCAACCGCGAGGACAACCTGCACCTGCCAGACCTGCAGCCGCGTGAGTGGGCGGGCATCCTGCCGCTCTGCGCGGCGGCGCTCGTCATGGGCATCTTCCCGACCTTCTTCCTCAAGCCGATGGAAGTCTCGGTCGAGCGGATCGTCCAGCGGCTCCAGTCGGTCCAGAGCCTGCGCGTCCAGGCGACGCCGGTCGCGACCCCCATTCCACAGGCTGAACGCTGATGCTGAATTCCTCTTTCGACGCCGTCGTTCCGATGCTCTGCGTGGCGCTCGCCGCGCTGGCTTCGATGGGGGCGGAAGCCTTCCGCCGCAAGGGTGAGCGGATGCCGATCGGCGGCCTCGGCGTTGTCGGCCTCATCGCCGCGGCCGTCTCGACGGTGTTCCTCTGGAACCGGAACACCACGAGTTTCGGCGTAGTAGTCGCCGACAACTTCGGCCTGTTCGTGACGGCCACGCTGGTCATCGTCGGCCTGCTCACGTTCATGTTCTCGTCGCAGGTCATCGACCGGCAGGACATCCCGCGCGGGGAGTACTACGCGCTGCTGCTCTTCTCCATCACCGGGATGATCATGATGGCGATGGCGAACGACCTGCTCATCATCTTCGTCGCCCTCGAAATCCTGTCACTCGCGGTGTACGTGCTGACGGGGATCCGCCGCGACGACCCGAAGGGCACCGAGGCGGCCTTCAAGTACTTCCTCCTCGGCGCCTTCTCGAGCGCGTTCTTCCTCTACGGCATTGCCTTTACCTACGGCATCACGGGGAGCACGCGCCTCGACCGCGTCGGTGCGTTCCTGGCCGCGCAGTCGATGAGCGGCAACCCGCTCATCCTGGTCGCGCTCGGCCTGCTGCTGGTCGGCTTTGCCTTCAAGATCTCGGCGGTGCCGTTCCACATGTGGACGCCGGACGCCTACGAGGGCGCCCCGGCCATCGTCACCGGCTTCATGTCGACCGGCGTGAAGGCGGCCGCGTTCGCGGCCTTCGCCCGGGTATTCCTCTCGTCGTTCGAGCCATTCAGCGGCAGCTGGCAGCCGGTGCTCTGGGTGATCGCGGTCGCCACGATGATTCTCGGCACCGTGGTGGGCGTCGCGCAGACGAACCTGAAGCGCATGCTCGCGTACTCGAGCATTGCGCACGGCGGCTACCTGCTGGTCGGCCTGATCGCGGCCAACCCGATCGGGAAGGCGGCCATCCTCTTCTACCTGCTGTCGTACGCGGTCACCAACCTGGCGGCCTTCGGCGTGATTGCGATGCTCGGGGCGCGCGACCGGAACAACGACGAGCTCCGCGACTACGCAGGTCTCTGGCACTCGCACCCGGCGCTCGCGGCGCTGATGACGGTGTCGCTGCTCTCGCTCGGCGGGCTGCCGCCGACGGCCGGTTTCATCGGCAAGTGGTACATCTTCAGCGCGGCGGTGAGCAGCGGCTACTACGGGCTGGCGATCATCGGCATGCTGACGAGCGTCATCTCGGTGTTCTTCTACCTGCGCGTCGTCGTGATGATGTACATGACCGACCGGGAGGGCGCTCCGGCGCCGGCGGCGGTCAGCGGCCTGGGTATCGCCGCGCTGACACTGGCCATCGTCGCCATCTTCTACCTGGGCGTGCTGCCGACGCCGGTGCTCGACCTGGCGGCGCACTCGATCGCCACCATCTTCTGACGTCATTATGGCCAGCCTGATCGAAGCGATCGACATCAAGCGCAAGACCTTCTTCGAGTTCGAGGGGGCGCCCTACGTCTGCCTCGAGGTCGAGGTCTCGAAGCCGACGGCCCGCGGCGGGCAGACGCTGGTGCGGGTCAAGATGCGGAACCTGCTGACCCGGGCGGTGTTCGACAAGACCTGGAAGGCGGGGGAGCGGTTCGGCGAGCCCGACCTCGACATGGTCGAAGCGACGTTCCTCTACTCGGACGGTGACGGCTACCACCTGATGGATCAGGAGAGCTTCGAAACGCTGACCCTCAGCGCCGACATGGTGGGTGACGACGCGGAACTGCTGGTCGACAACCTGCTGGTCCAGGTGCAGAAGTACAACGGGCGGCCGATTCGCATCGCCTTCCCCCCGCACGTGGAACTGACGGTCGTCTCGACCGAGCCCGGCGTCAAGGGTGATACCGCCAGCGGCGGCGTGACCAAGGCGGCGACCCTCGAGACGGGCCTGGAAGTGCGCGTCCCCCTCTTCATCAAGGAGGGGGAAAAGGTGAAGGTGCACACCGAGACGCGCGAATTCGCCGGCCGCGCCTGAACGTTCCTCGCGGCCCACGCTCACCGGCCGTCGGTGCCGGAATTCCTGCCGGCTCTAGCCGACGATCTTTCGCGCCACCTCGAAGAGGCCCGGCGCCCGCTGGTCGATCCGGTCCAGTACCTTCCCGTCGATGCGGAACTGGATGAAGTAGGGATCCTCGAGCAGTTCTTCCTCAACCTTCGAACACCCAAACCCATAGCGGTGCGCGAGGCGGTTCGCCACGTAGGCCACCGCCGCGGACACGGGCCTGTCGCCGGCCTGTTCTGGCTCGTGGTGCCACACCACCGGGTCATAGAAGATGTCGGACAGCTCGGACTGGCGGAGGAAGTATCCGCCGAACTGCCCGTGCTCCGATGCCAGGAATCGCGCCAGTTCCTCGGGGGGGGGCGGCGCCACGCCGTCAGTGCGGCTGTTGGCGAGCTTCAGGATGACGAACTTGCCGACGTCGTGCATCAGCCCGTAGACGAACGCCTCATCGCTGTTCTCGCCGGCCTGGTCGGCGACGAGCCGCGCGAGGTAGGCGGTGCCGATGCTGTGGTCCACCAGGTCGCGGCCGTGGTCGCCGTATACCCGGCGGTCCGTCATCATCGATGAGAGGCAGGCGGCCGTCACGATGTTGCGGACGCTGGTGACCCCGATCCGGACCACCGACTCCTGGATCGAGGTGATCTCGTTCTGCGCCGCGCTCGCGGCGGAGTTCGCGACCTGCAGCACGCGTCCGGCGAGCACCGGATCCTTCGAGACGACCATCGCGATGCGGTTCGCGGGGACGTCCGGGTCGAGGGCGATCTCCATGATCTCCTGCGCCAGTGCCGGGAGCATGGGGATCGACGCCCTGCCGCCCCGCTGCCATTCGCCAGACCGCATCCACTGCAGCCAGGGAATCGTGGGACTCGAGGTCGAGGACGCGGCGTACAGGGACATCAGGGCTCGGGCTCCAGGGGACAGGTGCGCACTGCGCGATTCACCCCCTGAAATCGACACCGCCGGGGTGTGGCTTCAGCGCACCCGATTGCACGGGGACGCATCCGGTGGCGCACCACGGCGCCCGTAGCCGCGCGGATACGGCCGAGGCGGGTGGTACAATCCTGTACTCCCGCAACCAAACGTCGCCGGCTCTCCATGCGGCGCCCCTTCTTCCAGACACAACCGACATGAAACTGTTCCGACACGCCACGTTCCTCTTCGTCCTCGGTCTCGCGGGCACCGCCGCGGCGCAGACGGCCCCCGCACCCGCTCCGTGGAGCGGCTCGCTCGCGGCCGGCCTCGCCCTGACGGGCGGCAACACGTCCACGGCCACCACCAACCTCGCGTTCACG
>CANIAI010000250.1 GCA_947465275.1 Acidobacteriota bacterium
CCTGATCACGCTCAAGGCCTACGTCGCGGAGATGCTCCGTCACCACGATCTCTTCTTCTACCCGGAAGGCGGGCGCAGCTACAGCGGCGAGCTGAAGACTCCCAAGACCGGCCTGATGCACGCGGCGCTGCTCGCCGATCACCCGCACCTGTCGATCGTGCCCACGGCGATCGCCTACGACCTCGTCCTCGAGGACCACGTGCTCGCCCGGCAGAAGGTGAAGCGCGCGCAGAAGACGTTCAGCCGCGAGCTCGCCGAGATGGTGCGCTACGCGGTCGGCTACCGGTCGCGCGCGATCGTCACCTTCGGCACGCCGATCCTGGTCGACGGTATCGACGCGAGCTCGCGCCGCGAGGTGCTCGCCTTCACGCAGATGGTGATGACGGCGGTCGGCCGGCTGGTCAAGGTGCTGCCCGTGCCGATTGTCGCGAGCGCCATGGGGCCGTCGATCACGCGCAAGGAACTGCGCGAGCGGGCCGACGCGCTCGTCGACGCGCTCCGCGCCCGCGGCGCGAACATGGGCGTCGACAGCGGCAGCCAGGCCATCGAGCTCGGCGTGGAGCTGCTCGAGGCGCGCGGCGTGATCGTCAGCGAGCGCGGACGCCTGCGGGTGCGCGACCGGAACGTCCTCCGGTACTACGCCCGCTCCATCGACCACCTGCTCGAGTCGCCGTCCCGCCGGACGCACTGATATGTACGCCGGTGCGAAGGGGCTGTTCTTCGCCCTCTCCCGAAGCGCCACCCTCAAGCGATTCGCCTCGGCCTACGGGATGGCTCCCGGCGGCTTCGCGCGCCGCTTCATCGCCGGTGAAACGGTGGATGAGGTGGTCGACACGGCGCGGGCGCTGCAGGCGGCGCGTTTCCACCTGACCCTCGACTACCTGGGCGAGAGCGTGGCGAGCGCCGAGGCCGCGCGGGCCGCCACGGCCGAGTACGCGCACGTGATGCAGGTCATCGAGGCGTCGGGTATCGAGCGCAACATCTCGTTGAAGCTGACGCAGCTGGGCCTGACGGTCGACCGCGCGACCTGCGTCGACAACCTGCGGCGCATCCTCGACCCCGGACGGGAGCACGGCTTCTTCGTCCGCATCGACATGGAGAACTCGCCGGTCACCCAGGTCACGCTCGACGTCTTCGAGACGGTCTGGGAGCAGGGGTACCGCAACGTCGGCGTGGTGCTGCAGTCGGCGCTGCGCCGGAGCGAGCAGGACGTCCGGCGCCTCAACGCACTCGGGGCCCGCGTGCGGCTGGTGAAGGGCGCCTACAAGGAACCGGCCTCGGTCGCCTGGCAGGACAAGGCGGATGTCGACGCCGCGTACCGCCAGCTCATGCACGTGCTGCTGGACGAAGGCACCTACCCCGCCATCGCCACGCACGACGCCGCGCTCATCACGGCGGCCCAGGCGCACGCCCGCAGCCGCGGCCTGGCGCAGGACGCATACGAGTTCCAGATGTTGTACGGCATTCGCCGTGACCTGCAGGCGTCGCTGGTCGACGCGGGGTACCGGGTCCGCCTGTACGTGCCGTTCGGCCGCGAGTGGTTCCCGTACTTCATGCGACGGCTCGGCGAACGTCCCGCGAACGTCGGCTTCGTGCTCCGCGCGCTGCTCCACGAACGCCGCGCGGCCTGACCCTCCAGCTCGACCGTCCCTGGAGACGGCAATTCCGTTCACACACCGAACACCGGGCGGGTGAGATCCGGTCACACGCGGGCATCTGCCGGAACCCCCCGCCCGATCGCCGCCGGCGCCCGCGGCTGATGGCCCGTCCGTATCTATTGCAGCCGCAATCGGATCCGGAATTTCGCGCCAGGCGTCCCCGACCGTGGCATTTCTCTTGTAATGCGAGCCGCCGAACCGCCTGCACCCGTGCGGCGCCTCGCGACGTCTTACGGGGAGCACGGAAGAAAGGGACTAGGCATGTTGACCGACTCTCCCCGGCGTCCGGCGACTGCGGAACCCGCCACCACGAGGCTGACCCGGGCGTTGCGCCAGTTCCTCTGCGGCCTGCACGGACACGACAGCCTGCTGCACTTCGAACAGGGGCGCATGTCCCTGGAGTGCTCGTCCTGCGGCTACGAGAGCCCGGGCTGGGACCTCACGCCCCATGCGCCGACACCTGAACCCCCGACCGGGCGCCCCGCGGAGCCGGCGAGGTGGCTGCTGCCGCATCGCCTCCACGCACGGCTGCACACGCGGCTGCACACGGGCCGCGCGGCCTGACAGCGCCCGCGGGCGTTGCTTTCCCGCCAGCGGCCCCGAATAATCGGCTGTCGTGAGCGCCGAACCGCTGCCCGCCGTCGTGCGGGCGATTGCCGACGCCGTCCGCCAGCGGGGCGGACGGGCGTACGTCGTCGGCGGGTGGGTGCGCGATCGACTGCGCGGCCATCCGTCGAAGGACGTCGATCTCGAGCTGTTCGGACTCCCTGAGACCGACCTGCCGGCGCTGCTGGCGCCATTCGGCCGCGTCGAACCGGTCGGCCAGAGCTTTCCCGTCTACAAGGTCATCGCCCCCGGGGCGGGAGGCGACATCGACGTCGCCCTGCCGCGTCGTGAGTCGAAGCAGGGCCGGGGGCACCGCGGCTTCGAGGTGCGGGGCGATCCCACGATGAGCCTCGCCGAGGCCGCCCGCCGGCGCGACTTCACCGTCAACGCCATCGCGTGGGACCCGCTGGACGACCGATACGAAGACCCCTTCGGTGGCCGCGACGACCTGGCGCGAGGCCTGCTCCGGGTCGTCGACCCGCGGACGTTCGCCGACGACAGCCTGCGCGTGCTGCGGGCCGTGCAGTTCTCCGCGCGCTTCGGGTTCGCCCTCGACGCGGATACCGCGACCATCTGCCGCGCCATTCCGCTCGACGACCTCCCCGCCGAGCGCATCTGGGGCGAGCTCGAGAAGCTCCTGCTGCAGGCGACCCGTCCCTCACCGGGCCTGGCGCTGGCCCTGGAGCTCGGGGTCGTCGATCGGCTGCTGCCCGAACTGCGTCCGCTCGTCGGCTGCCCGCAGGATCCGGAGTGGCATCCGGAGGGCGACGTCTGGGTGCACACGCTCATGGTCGTCGACCGCGCGCGCGCGCTGAACGACGAGCTCGACCGCCCCCGCCTCGCGACGGTGATGCTCGCTGCGCTCTGCCACGATCTGGGCAAGCCGGCCACCACGGCGCTGCTCGACGGCCGCATCCGCTCCCTCGATCACGAACAGGCAGGGGTGGAGCCGACGACACGCCTGCTCGACCGGCTGAACGTGCACTCGATGCAGGGGGTCGACGTGCGCGCGCAGGTGATCGGGCTCGTCGCCCACCACCTGAAGCCGGGGATGTTCCACAAGGCGGGCAACGTCGGCGACGGCGCCTTCCGGCGGCTCGCGCTGAAGGTCGACCTGGAGCTGCTGGCCCGCGTCGCCCGCGCCGACTGCCTCGGTCGCACCGGCACGTTCGACTGCTCGGCGATGGACTGGTTCATCGAGCGCGCCCGGGCACTCGGCATCGAACACGCCGCGCCGGCGCCGCTCCTCAAGGGGCGTCACCTGCTGGAGCTCGGCGTCCCGCCAGGACCCGAAGTGGGCGCCTGGCTGCGCCGGCTCTACGAACGGCAGCTGGATGGCGGTTTCGCGACGGTCGAGGACGGCATCGCGCTCGCCCGGAGCCTGATGCAGGGCGCCGCGGCCGACTGAATCAGCGGGTCGATGTCCCGCGTGGGGCGAACAGATCGCTGGCTCGCCACGCGGGCGCCGTCTCGGCCGTGGCGAGCGCCCAGCCGAGACTGGCCAGCAGCCGCAGGTCGTCGACCGCGGCGTCGTATCGCCAGTCGCTCCTGACCTCGTCGCTGGGCTCGTGGTAGTCGCGCTCGAATCGTTGCGCCCGCTGCCGCGCGCCCTCGGCGTCGGGTCCCTCGAAGGTGTCGGGGAGCGAGAGCGACACCGCGGGGATGCCCGCCTGCACGAACGGGAAGTGATCGGAGCGGAAGAAGAAGCCGCGGCTCGGATCGGGATCCCCGCTGATGCCGCGTCCCCGTGCCGCCGCGAGTCGACGGGCGATGTCGCCGATGGTCGAGCGTTCGGCGCCGAGCAGCGGCAGATCGCGCGCGCGTCCGAACAGGTTCAGCTCGTCGACGTTGATGACGGCCGCGACGGGGCGGCCGGCCCCGTCGGCGGGACGCGGCAGGTGCCCCGCGAACCATTCCGCCCCGAGCAGGCCGTGCTCTTCGGCCGTCGTGAAGAGGACGTATACCGGACGGCGCGGGCGAGCGGCCGCCCCGGCGATCGCGCGTGCGATCTCGAGCGTGCCGATCACGCCGGACGCGTTGTCGATCGCCCCGTTGTAGACCCGGTCGGTGGCCGTGGCG
>CANIAI010000251.1 GCA_947465275.1 Acidobacteriota bacterium
CCGTACAGCACGACGCGCCGCACATCCGCGAGGGATGCCGGCGCGTGGTGGCGGACGCCGCTGTCGCGGCGCCGCGGCAACGTCGTGCCCCGCTGCTACTGCAGTGGCAGGGCCGGCGCGCCGAACGGCTCGGCGGGGGCCAGGGCGGTGAACGTCACCCAGATCGTGCTGTTCGACGTGGAGTTGGTCGCGAACGACCGGTTGCCGGTGCTGCCGAAGGTGAGCGGCTCCCCAACGGCGTAGAACGCGCTCTGCGTCGCGGTGCCGTTACAGTCGTTCACCCCGGCCACCGCTCCCATCGCGGGCAGGACCTGGAGTTGATACCCCGACTTGATGACGGCCGCGCCGGTCGTCAGGTCGGGTGACAGGAACGCGTCGGTCGAGCCCGGAGGCGGCACACCGAGCGTGGACAGGCTGTCGGCGAAGAAGCCCTGGCCGCACGACGCGGAGTAGGCGATCTGGCCGACGCTGATCGTCCGGAGCGACCCGATCGCGGCAGCCTCGTTCGCTGCCGACCGCGACCGCATCATGCTCATGACGGTGATCGAGGCGAGGATCCCGATGATCATCACGACGACCAGCAACTCGACGAGAGTGAATCCTTCTTGGCGTTTCATCGCAGTTTGAGCTTCTTCGCGTAATAGCGGAACGACCGGAAACTCATACCGAGCATCTCGGCCGCCCGCACCTGCACGCCGTTGGCGCGATCGAGCGCCAACGCCATGTAGTGTCGGTAAAACTCCTCACCGCGCGCCTCGAGATCGAAACCTTCACCGAACTCCGGCATCGCAGCACTCCCGGGGACCGGCAGCCGCTCCGTGTCGCTGACACTATTTGTCGGCGTCACCGCTCCCCGCACCTGTAGAGGCAAGGTCTCTGCCAGAATGGCCGGGCTGCGTTCGAGCGCCACGCAGCGCTCGATCACGTTCTGCAGTTCGCGCACGTTGCCCGGCCAGTCGTACGCCGAGAGCAACGCTGCGGCTTCCCGTGAAATCGCGAGCACCGGTTTCTGCAACTCGCGCGCGTGGCGGGCGAGGAAGTGTTCGGCGAGCGGCAGGATGTCGTCACGCCGCTGTCGGAGGGACGGCAGCGGGATCGGAATCACGTTGATCCGGTAGTAGAGGTCTTCCCGGAATTTGCCCTCGGCGACAAGTTTTGGCAGGTCCTGGTTGGTCGCCGCCACGATGCGGATGTCGGCCTGGATCTCCTCGGTGCCGCCCAGCCGCCGGTAGCGCCGCTCCTGCAGCACCCGCAGCAGCTTCACCTGCATGACGGCGTTCATCTCGCCGATCTCGTCGAGGAAGATCGTGCCGCGGTCGGCGACCTCGATGAGTCCCTTCTTCATCGTGTCGGCGCCGGTGAACGCGCCGCGCATGTGGCCGAACAGCTCCGACTCGAGCAGCGTCTCGGGGACCGCGCCGCAGTTCAACGCCACGAACGGCTGGCTCCGGCGGAGCGAGTGGTAGTGGATGGCGCGCGCGACCAGTTCCTTGCCGGTGCCCGACTCGCCGGTCACGAGGACGGTGCTGTTGGTGCCGGCGATCGTCTGGATCATCGAGAAGACCGACAGCATGGCGTCGCTGCGGCCGATCATGTTCGCGAACTCGTGCGACGTCTTGAGCGCGCGCTTCAGCAGCACGT
The DNA here is from genome assembly GCA_947465275.1 of Acidobacteriota bacterium. Classification (GTDB taxonomy): domain Bacteria; phylum Acidobacteriota; class Vicinamibacteria; order Vicinamibacterales; family UBA2999; genus JBEBGV01. The sequence continues at coordinate 1,642 of CANIAI010000251.1, forward strand.
TCTCCTGGCGCAGGCGCCCCGACTCGACCTGCTGCCGCACCTTCAACCGCAGCTCGTCCATGTTGAACGGCTTGGTGAAGTAGTCGACGGCGCCCAGACGCATCGCCTCGACGGCCGACTCGGTCGACGCGTAGGCGGTCATCATCAGCACGATGACGTCGCGGTTGATCTCCTTCGCCGCCCGGAGCACGTCCACGCCGCCGACGTCCGGCATGCGGATGTCGGACAGCACCAGGTCGACCGTCGTCGTCTTCAGCGTCTCGATGGCCTCGCGACCGTTCGAGGCGGTGAGCACCCGGTACCCATCACGCTGCAGCACGATGCGCAGCATGTCGCGCAGCGACGCCTCGTCATCGACCACGAGGATGGTCGTGCCGGTCGCCGCGCCGCGCACCGGCTCGTCGTCCGCTCGCCGCTGCACCGCCGCCGTCGCGCTCACACCGCCATCCCCATCGGATACGCCGGGTCGACCGCATCCGCCGGCCCCGTGGCCGCGAACCGCTTCGGCAGCCGCACGCGGAACGTCGTGCCCCGCCCCACGTCGGACGAGACGTCGATCCCGCCGCCGTAGTCCTGCACGATGCGGTGGACGATCGCCAGCCCGAGCCCCGTCCCGTTCTGGAACGAGCTGCGGAACGGCTGGAACATGTGCTCGAGTTCGTCGCCCGTCATGCCACGCCCCGTGTCGGCGACCTCGAGGCGCAGCGCGCCATTGGGCTCGACGCACACCGCCAGCCGCAGGGCGCCGCCGTCAGGCATCGCCCGCAGCCCGTTGCTGGCGAGGTTCCAGAGCACCTGGCGCAGCTGCGTGTCGTCGGCCTCGTACCAGAGCGGCTCAATCGGCACGTCGACGTCGACCCGGTGCCGCTCCCCAACCTCGGGTCCGTTCCGCAGCAGCAGCCCAACATCGCGCACCAGTGCCCCGACATCGAGCCGCCGCACGGCGAACCGCTGCGGCTTCGCGTAGGTCAGGAACGACCGGATCGTGTCGTTCAGCCGGTCCGACTCGCGGACCACGATGTCCATCAGCTGCGCCTGCTCGTCGCTGAGCGACAGCTCCTGCCGGAGGACCTGGATGGATCCCGACATCGAGGCGAGCGGGTTCCGGATCTCATGCGCGATGCCGGCCGCCATCTCGCCCACCGCGGCGAGCCGCTGCTGCATGCGCGCCTGGCGCTCGAGCCGCCGCACCTGGGTGACATCCTGGAAGGTGGCCAGGTAGCCGAGGCGCCCGTCGGGGAACGCCAGCGTCGTCGCCGTGAAGCCGACCTCGACCGCGGTGCCGTCCGGACGCGCGTACTGCAGGTCGGTGCGCAGCGTCTTCATCGCCGCGAGCCCCGCCAGCTCGCCGCGCTCACCGTCGGGCAGCTGGAACAGGTCGGCGAGGTGCCGGCCGATCGCCTGGTCGGGGGCAATGCCGGTGATCGCCCCGGCAGCGCGATTGAAGGTGAGCACGAGCCCGTCGTCACCGGCGGTGACGAGTCCGCTCAGCAGGTTGTTGATGACGAGCTCGTTGAACTCGCGCAGGTCGGCGATGGCCATCGACGCCCGTTCGAGCTTCGCGCCGGCCGTGCGCCACCCTTCGGCGAGCGAGCCCGAGAGCAGCGCCACGGCGAAGAAGCCGAAGACGTTGATCGCGATCATGTACGCCGCCATCCCGAGTGGTGGGAGCGACGCGGCATCCATCCAGCGCCAGGCCGAGGCGACCGCCTGCGAGGTGCCGGCGTACTGCGACGAGACCAGCCCGATGTAGAGGAGCGACGTCAGCGTCGCGAGCTGCAGCGCGCCCCGCCGGAAGCGGATGCGGCTGGCCGCGATGATCGGCAGGAAGTAGAGGGAGGAGAAGTAGCTGGTGACGCCGCCGGTGACGCCGATGAAGGCCGAGACGAGCACGGCGTCGGCGCCCAGCTGCGCGTCGAGCAGCCAGGGCCGGCGCTCCACCACGCGGAGCGTCGCCACGTAGGCGATGCTCAGCGCGTAGGTGATGCCGATCAGCGCGAAGTACGGGTTGATCGGATAGGCGCCGCCGCCGCGCACCTCCATCAGCACCGCCGAGCCGAGCAGCAGCGTGCTGACCAGCAGCCGGAGCGCGATGAGCGTCGACAGGCGCGTGCGAAGGTCCACGGGGCGGCCTGCGGAACGACTAGGTCAGCTTGCTGATCAGGCTGAAGATCGGCATGTACATCGCGATGACGATGCCGCCGACCACGCCGCCGAGGAAGGCGATCATGAGCGGCTCGAGCAGCGTCAGCAGGCCCGCGACCGCCACGTCGACTTCGTCTTCGTAGAAGTCGGCGATCTTCGACAGCATCGTGTCGAGGGCGCCCGTCGCCTCGCCGACGCCGATCATCTGCACGACCATCGGCGGAAACACCGCCGTGGCCTTCAGGGGCACCGCGATCGTCTCGCCGCCCTCGATGCTCTTGCGGGTCGTCAGCACGGCCTCCTCGACGACCGCGTTCCCCGAGGTGTGCGCCGTGATGTCGAGCGCCTCGAGAATCGACACCCCTGAGGCGAGCAGGGTCGAGAGCGTGCGGCAGAAGCGGGCGACGGCGATCTTCCGCATGAGCTGCCCGAGCACCGGCATCTTCAGCGTGATCGCGTCGATCTGGTAGCGCCCCTTGGTGGTGCCGTAGTACGTGCGGAACAGGAAGCCGAGGCCGAAGAAGCCCATGATGACGAACGGGCCGAA
>CANIAI010000252.1 GCA_947465275.1 Acidobacteriota bacterium
GAGCCGACCGCCGAGGTCGACGCGGTCCCCGCGCGCAGCGGGTTCCAGGTGCAGGTCGCGGCGACGCCGCGCCGCAGCGAGGCCGACTCGATCGCCGCGCGGCTGAAGCGCAAGGGCTATCCCGTGTTCGTCACCACGCCGTCCAAGGGCCCGCGCATGTACCGGGTCCGCGTCGGTCCGTATCCCGAGCGCAAGGCCGCCGACGCCGTCGCGGCGAAGCTCGACAAGGAAGAGCAGTTCAAACCCTGGGTTACCCGCTAGCGATCGCGGCGGGCATCCTGCTCGCCCTCAGCTTTCCGCACTACGGGCATCCCGCCGTCGCGTGGATCGCGCTCGTGCCGTTGCTGCTCACCCTGAGCGGCTGGACGGGCCGTGCCGGTCGCCTGCCCGGCGTCTCGTCGCTGCGCGCGTTCCGGCTCGGGCTCGCCGCGGGCATTCCGTATTACGTCGGCACCGTCTACTGGACGGGGACGGTGATCGCGACCTTTGGTGACGTGCCGATGCCGGTCGCCGTCCTCGCGATGCTGCTGCTGGCGGCCTATCTCGCGCTCTACCCGGCCCTGACAGCGGTGGCGGTGGCACGTTGCACCCGTGCGTTCGGCGTGTGGGGCCTGCTGGTCGCGCCGCCGGCCTGGGTCGCAACCGAATACCTGCGCGGGCTGCTCTTCGGCGGGTTCCCCTGGGTTCCGCTCGGCAACTCGCAGGTGACGGTGCTGCCGGTCGCGCAGCTCGCCAGCGTGCTCGGCGTCTACGGCCTCTCGCTGCTCGTCGCCGGCGTGAACGCCGGCATCACGGTATCGCTGCTGTCGAGCGGACGCCGGCGGGCGGGGGCCATCGTCGCCACCGCCGCGGTGCTGGTCGCCGTGGGCGGCTGGGGCGCCGCCCGCATCGGGGCGGGTACGCTGCTGCGTGAGGGCACCCCGCTGACGGTCGGCCTGCTGCAGGGAAACATCGAGCAGCAGGACAAATGGAAACCGGGTGAGGCGCGCCGCATCTTCACGACCTACGTCGCGATGACGCGCGATGCCGTCCGGCGCGGGGCGCAGTTCGTGCTCTGGCCCGAGTCGTCGACGCCGTTCATGTTCGAGGAGGACACGGCCGGCGGCGAGCAGCTGCGGGCGCTCGCGCGCGAGGTAGCCGTGCCGATCCTGTTCGGCAGCGACCAGGTGGAGCGCGGCGAGGCGGTGCGGCTCTACAACGCGGCGTTCCTGGTCGACCCGGCCGGCGCGACGGCAGCGGTCTACCGGAAGATCCACCTCGTGCCGTTCGGCGAGTTCATCCCGCTGAAGCAGTGGCTCTACTTCGTCTCGCCGCTCGTCGAGAGCCTGGCGGAGTTCGCGCCGGGCACCGCGCCGGTGATGCTCCCGGTCGGCGCGCATCGCGCGAGCACGGCGATCTGCTACGAGGTGGTCTACCCGTCGCTGGTGCGCGACGCCGTCCGCGACGGCAGCGAGCTCATCACCACGATCACCAACGACGCGTGGTACGGCCACTCCTCCGCGCCCTGGCAGCACTTCGCGCTCGCGTCGATGCGCGCCATCGAGCAGGGGCGCTACCTCGCCCGGGCCGCGAACACCGGCATCAGCGGCGTGGTCGATCCGTACGGCCGGGTGGTCGCGCAGACCGGGCTGTTCGAGGAGGTCGGGCTGGTGTCGGAGGTCAGGCTGCTCACCGGCCTGACGATCTACGGCCGCATCGGCGACGTCGCGGCCTGGGTGGCACTCGGCGTCACGGCGGCGGCGCTGCTCGCCTCGTCGCGGGCGGCGTGACCGCGGCGCGACCTACAATGGCGGATGCGCCGGGCCCCGCCCGGGGCAGGCAGGAGCGAACAGCGTGGCAGTAGCACTGGACGAGTTCACCCGACGGTACGAAGACCTGGGCCGGCGCGCGGCGGAACTGCGGAGGTATCTTTGACGCCGCACGCCTCGACGAACAGCTCGCGCAGGTCGAATCGCAGATAGCCGACCCGTCGTTCTGGACCGACCAGGACAAGGCACAGGCGACGATGCAGAAGCGTCGCCGCCTCGACGAGGACCGCACGCTGCGCGACTCGCTCCGCAGCCGCGTGGACGATCTCACGGTGCTGTTCGAGTGGGCGCAGGGCGGCGAGGACGTCCTCGCCGACATCACGCGCGCGCTCGACGACCTGGCCGGCGAGGTCGAGACCGCCGAGACGAAGAAGATGCTCTCGGGGCCCCATGACGCGGCCAACGCGATCGTCACGATTCATCCGGGCGCCGGCGGGACCGAGTCACAGGACTGGGCCGAGATGCTGCTCCGGATGTACCTGCGGTGGTCGGAGCGGCGCGGCTTCAAGCGCGAACTCCTCGATTACCAGCCGGGTGACGAGGCGGGGCTCAAGAGCGTGACCTTCTCGCTCATCGGGGAGAACGCCTTCGGCCTGATGTCGGCCGAAGCCGGCGTGCATCGCCTCGTGCGCATCTCGCCCTTCGACTCCGCCGCCCGTCGGCACACGTCGTTCGCGTCGGTCCTCGTCTGGCCGGAACTCGATGACGACGTCGAGGTCGAGATCGACGACAAGGACCTCCGGGTCGATACCTTCCGATCGAGCGGCGCGGGCGGCCAGCACGTGAACGTGACCGACTCCGCGATCCGCATCACGCACCTGCCCACCGGCATCGTCGTGTCGTGCCAGAACGAGCGGTCGCAGCACAAGAACCGCGCGTCGGCGATGAAGGTGCTCCGGTCGCGCCTGTACGACCTCAAGCTGAAGGAGCAGGCGCAGAAGCTCGAACAGATCGCCGGCCAGAAGAAGGAGATCGGGTTCGGCAGCCAGATCCGCAGCTACGTGCTGCAGCCGTACCGCATGGTGAAGGACCTGCGGACCCGAATCGAGGTCGGTGACCCCCAGCGGGTGCTGGACGGCGATCTCGATCCGTTCATCAAGGCGTACCTGATGCAGAAGGCCGCGGGCACGCTCGCGGCGCCGGCCGCCGAGGACGAGGAATAGCCGGGTCGCGGACTAGCGCGACGCCGGCACCGCGTTCAGCCCCTGCGGCTGGGTGCCGCTGATGAACGCCTCGGTGATGCCGTTGCCGAGCGTCGCGAAGACGATATTGCCGGGCGCCTCGAACGCGGGCGGATGCTCGCGGTCGCCGTGCGCCTCGATCCACGACTTCATCACGTCCATCCAGATCGGAAGCGCCACCGCCGCGCCCGTCTCGCCGTTCCCGAGCGGCCTCTTCTCGTCGTAGCCGACCCAGACGCCGATCGTGACGTCGGGGTCGAAGCCGACGAACCAGGCGTCGGTGTACTCGTCCATCGTTCCCGTCTTCCCCGCGAGCGGCCAGTTGAGCGACGCCGCCGAGGCCGCGGTGCCCCGCTGCACCACGCCCCGCAGCAGGTTCGTGATCACGAACGCCGTGTCGGCCCGAATCGCCTCGCGCGGCTCGGGACGGTTCTCCACGAGCACGTTGCCGGCGCGGTCGGTGATGTTCACGACCGAGTAGGGCACCATGCGGACGCCCTGGTTGGGGAACGCGGTATACGCGCTCGTCACCTGGAGGAGCGTCGCCTCCGCCGACCCGAGCGCCAGTGAGAGGTAGGGCGGCAGGTTCGGCGGGAAGCCGAAGCGGGTGGCGTACTCGATCACGCTCGGCGGCCCGAGTTCGGCGAGCAGCTTCACCGCGGGGATATTGCGCGAGTCCTCGAGCGCGCGGCGCAGCGTGATGGTGCCCTCGAACTTCCGGTCGTAGTTGAGCGGCGCGTACGGCGGCTGATTGGGCCCCGCTGGCCACGATGCCGGTTCGTCCGTGATCGTCGACACGGGGGTGTAGCCGCGGTCGATCGCCGCCGTGTAGATGATCGGCTTGAACGCCGAACCCATCTGCCGGCGCGCCTGCGTGGCCCTGTTGAACTTGCTCAGCGCGAAGCTGAAGCCGCCCACCATCGCGCGCACCTGCCCGGTGTGGTTGTCGATGGCGAGCACGGCGCCCTGCACCACCGGCGTCTGTTCGAGCGCGAGCGTCTGCGGCTTGCCGCCCTCGACCGTGCGCACCTCGACCTCGATGACGTCGCCGACCCGGAAGAGCTCGGACGCCGCCGTCCGCCGCGTCCAGGCGAAGGCCGCCTTCGGCAGGTCGAGATCTGTCTCGCCGACGCGGACACGGGCCCCGGCGGGGTCGGAGACCGAGGTGACCAGCGCCGGCACCACGTCGCCGGCGAGGATGGCGCGGTTCCAGCGATCGGTCCGGAACTGCTCCAGCGTGCGCCCCTGCGTCAGGACGTTGCGGGTGGGCCGGCGGTAGACGCCGCGCTTCTTGTCGAGGCGCCGGAGCCCGCGGTCGAGCGCCGCGTTGGCC
>CANIAI010000253.1 GCA_947465275.1 Acidobacteriota bacterium
CGTGCGCGTCGCCGTCGAGCCGCTGTCGGCGCGCGCGATCGTCCTGGGCCTCACCGAGGGGATGCTGAAGTCGCGGGTCGAGGCACAGGTGCGCGAGGCCCGCATGCGGGTGCTCGGCCAGGGCGACTTTCCGACAGGCGATCCACACCTGCGGCTCTCGGCCGCGGTCGCCGAGCGTGACGGACTCGTCGCCTGCGCGCTGCAGGTGGCGTTCGTGCAGATCGTCTTCATGCGCCGCGACCCGAGCGTCACGTTCAATCGCGGGCAGACCTGGAAGGCGGATGCGGAGGTGGTGCTGGTGCCCGGCCCGGAGCTCGTGGCCGCGGTGACCACGGAGCTCCGGCGGCAGGTGGGGCAGTTCCTCGAGGACTACCGCGCCGTCAGCTGACGGACACGGTTGCGGAGCTTCCCGATTCCCTCGACCTCGGTCTCGACGACGTCGCCGTCCTGCAGGAACTCCTTCGGCGTGCGACCCATGCCGACCCCCTCGGGCGTGCCGCTCGAGATGATGTCGCCGGGTTCGAGCGTGAGTCCGTGCGATAGCCGCTGGATGATCACGTCGACCGGGAAGATCATGTCGCGCGTGTTCGCGTCCTGCTTCGACACGCCGTTCACGTGGCAGGTGATGCGCTTCCCCTGCGGGTCGCCGAACTCGTCGGCGGTCACGATCCAGGGGCCCATCGGCGCGAACCCGTCGAGGCTCTTCCCCTTGAACCACTGCAGGTGCCTGGCCTGGAGGTCGCGCGCGGTGACGTCGTTGATCACCGTGTAGCCGAACACGTGGCGCAAGGCCTGCTCGCGCGGGATGTTCGTGCCGCCCACGCCGATGATCACGCCGAGCTCCGCCTCCCAGTCGACTTCCTGCGTCACCTCGCGGTCGACCGGCACGTCGTCGAACGCGCCGTTCGCGGTGGTCGGCGCCTTCGTGAAGAACACCGGGTCGGTCGGAATCTTCGGCTCGCGGCCACGCGCGGACGCCGACTCGATCGCGTGGCTCACGTAGTTGAGGCCGAGGCAGAAGATGTTCTTGGTCGGGCGCGGGATCGGCGCGTGGCAGTGCACCTGGTCGAGCGTGTGGCGCGCCCCCTCGTGACGCGGCAACTCCGTCCGGAGGATCTCGGCGACGCGCGCCCAGCCGTCCGGCCCGAGGTGAATGAGCTCGAGCATCGTGGCGGGCAGTGGACCGGAGCCCGTGGCTGCGGACAGCGACTGCAGGTCGACGATCTCGACGCCGTCGACGACGCCGAGCCTGAGCGCGGGATCGTCCCTGAAGGAGAAGGTGGCGTATCGCATCGGCGTATTGTGCCGTACTGCCGAGGCGACCGTGTCCGCCTGGGCCCGGGTTCGTCAGAAGGGCAGGAAGGCGGCGAGCAGCGAGGCGGCGGCATGGCGCAGGGCGACCGACGGTCGGACCTCCAGCATCCGGTGCCCGGTGCGCACCTGCACCACGAAGTCGAGGAACGACTGGTCACCCTTGACGACCAGGCGGGGCAGGGCCAGCCGGTCGGCATCACGCGTGGCGTGGCCGGGGCCGATGGTGCAGGCGGTCTCGTAGCCGGCGTCGGCCGCCAGGCGCTGCACCACCAGGTTGAACGACCCGAACGGATAGGCGAGATGCCGCACCTCGTGACCGAGTATGTCCTCGAGCCGGTGCCGCGACTCGCGCAGTTCGCGCTCGACCTCGGCCGGCGTCACGTGTCCCAGCGCGGGATGCGTGAGGGTGTGTGAGCCGCAGGCGTGTCCCGCCCGTTCGAGCGCCCGCAGGGCCGCCGCGTCGGCCAGCGGCCAGCTGCCGCCCCGCCGCCGGCGCGTCCAGCTGCTCTGGCCCCCCACCTCGCCCGCGACCGCGTAGAAGGTGGCGGTGAACCCGTGATCGCCCAGAATCTGGGCGGCGTGTGCCACAGCGGACTGGAATCCGTCGTCCACCGTAATGACGACAGGCCGCGGCGGCAGCCTGTCCCACGACCCGTCCGCGAGGCTGGCCAGCGGCACCGACACGTAGCCGGCTGACGCGAGCCATGCGATCTGACGCCTGAATTCCCCAGGGGTGAGCGCGTACTTCCGGTAACTCGGCGGGATGCGCTCGCTGATCTGGTGATAGGTCAGGATCGGGACGGAACGCGGGGGCATGGGGCGCAGCCCTGCAGTGCCCGTGCCGACTCGAGCCTGCGCCTGCTCAGCCGGCGAGACTCAGGCCTGTGCGGCCGGCGCTGACGCCTCTGACCGTGGCGCGCCGGGTGGTGTCGCGCGATACCCGCGGAGCTGGGGGGTCGCGCCGGCGACCCATGCCGTGGCAATCAGGCAGCCGAGCCCGCCGGTGATGACCGAGAAGGGCGCCCCCAGCCAGTTGGCGACGGCGCCTGCCTCGATTTCACCCAGCTGCGGACCGCCGGCGAAGAACACCATGTTCACGCCGACCATACGCCCGCGCAGCCGATCCGGCGTCTCGAGCTGACGGACGACGTTGCGGATGATCATGCTGACCGTGTCGGCGAGGCCGGTCAGCGCGAGCGCCAGGAAGGTGAGCCAGAACGAGCGCGAGAGGCCGAAGAGCACCGTGGCCGCGCCGTAGAGCGCGACCGCCCAGAGCAGCACCGGTCCACGCCGCTGAATGCGTTCAGTGAGGAAGACCATGGCGGCGCTCATCACGGTGGCCCCGACGGCCGGCGCCGCATAGAGCCAGCCGTAGCCTCGCGCGCCGACGTGCAGGATTTCCTGCGCGAAGATCGGCAGCAGCGCGGTGGCCGACGAGAAGAAGGTCGCGAAGAAGTCGAGCAGCATCGTCGACCGGATGAGCGGCGACGCGAACACGAACCGCAGTCCCTCCATCGCGGCGCTCCACGAGACATTGTCACGATCGCTTGCCGCCTCGGGTCGCCCGCGCACTCCCTCCATCAGCAGCAGCGCCACGATCACGGCCGTGAAGGAGAGCGCATTCACGACGTAGACGGTGGACACGTCACGGGTGGCGATGAGCAACCCGCCGATGGCCGGACCGATCACCGACGCGACCTGCACCATGATCGTGTTCAGGCTGATGGCGTTGGGCAGGTCGGTGCGCGGCACGAGCATCGGGACGAGCGCCTGCCGCGCGGGAAGGTCGAACGCGCCGACGGCGGAGGAGAGCGCGGCGATCACGTAGATCGGCCAGACGGCCGAGAGCCCCGCCCAGGTCAGGCCCGCCAGCAGGAGCGCAAGGACGGCCATGCCGACCTGGGTCGCCAGCATGAGGCGACGACGGTCCCAGGCATCGGCCACCACGCCGCTGATCATCGAGAAGACGATGGTCGGGATCACCTTCACCAGCCCCACCGCGCCGAGGGCGAGTCCCTTGTGTTCCGGCCCGACCAGCAGCGACACGTGCCACAGGAGGGCCGCGTTCTGCATGAACGAGCCGGTAAAGGAGAGGAAGAGTCCCAGCCAGAGCAGGCGGAAGTTGCGGTGCCGCAGGGCTGCGAGGGAGGGATGTGCGAGCTGCACGGACCATTGTAACGGGCCTGTCACGGGCCGCGCCGGCCGGCCCCGCGCGAGGCGGCTCCCGGCGGCGGACCGCCGCGCCCGCCATGTACAATATCGGGATGCAGGATCTCATCCGGCGGCTGCTCGAGGAGCTCGGGGAGGACCCGGACCGCGAGGGACTCGCCCGGACGCCCGCGCGCGTCGAGAAGGCGATGCGCTTCCTCACGAGCGGCTATCAGGCCGACATCCAGACCGTCCTCAACGGGGCGCTGTTCACCGTCGACTACAGTGAGATGGTGATCGTGAAGGACATCGACTTCTACAGCCTCTGCGAGCACCACCTGCTGCCGTTCTTCGGCAAGTGCCACGTGGCCTACATTCCGCGGACGCAGGTCATCGGGCTGAGCAAGATCCCGCGGCTCGTCGATGTCTTCGCCCGGCGGCTGCAGATCCAGGAGCGGATGACGAACCAGATCGCGGAGACCATCCGCGAGACGATCAACCCGCTCGGCGTTGCCGTCGTCTGCGAGGGCACGCACCTCTGCATGTCGATGCGCGGCGTCGAGAAGCAGAACTCCTTCGCGGTCACCAGCGCCATGCTCGGCGCCTTTCGCGACAACGCCCGCACCCGCCTGGAATTCCTCGAGCTCGTGAAACTCCGTGGCGCGACGTCCGGGGCAGCCTCGCAACTGGCCTGCGCGACGGACTGATCGTGCGAGCCCTGTTCGCGGTCCTCGCGCTCACGTTGCTCGCCGCCGGGGCGACCGGGCAGGCGCAGGCGCAGGCGCGCCGGACGGCGGCGCCCCAGTCCCAGGCACCGGCACGTCCCGCGACGAGGACGCCGGCGCGTCCGGC
>CANIAI010000254.1 GCA_947465275.1 Acidobacteriota bacterium
ACGACGTCCTCACCCTGCGCGTTGATCAGGAACTCGCCGTAGAACTCCTTCACGCCGTTCGCCGGGTTCCGGGTGAACGCGACGCCCGAGCCCGACTGCTCGCCGGTGTTCCCGTAGACCATCGCCTGCACGTTGACGGCGGTGCCCCACTCGGTCGGGATGTTGTACTTGCGCCGGTAGACGATGGCGCGGTCGTTCATCCAGGAGCCGAACACGGCGCCGATCGCGCCCGTCAGCTGATCCCAGGGCGACGACGGGAACGCCTTGCCGACCCGCGTCTTGATGAGCGCCTTGAAGCGGGCGACCAGTTCCTTCAGGTCGTCGACCGTCAGCTTGGTATCTTCGATGTCGGCGTGATACCGCTCGTGCTTGAGCGTGTGGATCACCACCTCGAACGGCTCGTGATCCTCGTCGGGCGTCTTCTGGACGCCCAGCACGACGTCGCCGTACATCTGCACGAAGCGGCGGTAGCAGTCCCACGCGAAGCGCGCGTTGCCGGTCTTGGTCGCCAGCGCCTCGACGGTCTGGTCGTTGAGGCCGAGGTTCAGGATGGTGTCCATCATCCCGGGCATCGAATCGCGCGCGCCGGAGCGCACCGAGACGAGCAGCGGGTTCTTCAGGTCACCGAACTTCTTGCCGGTCTGCTTCTCGAGCGCGGTGACGCCCGCTTCCATCTGGGCGCGAAGCGCCGACGGGTACGTGCGGCCGTGGTCGTAGTAGTAGGTGCAGACCTCGGTCGTGATGGTGAAGCCGGGAGGTACCGGGAGGCCGATGCGGCACATCTCGGCGAGGTTGGCGCCCTTGCCGCCGAGCAGCGGCTTCATTCCGCCGTTACCGTCGGTCTTCTTCCCGAAGAGGTAGACGTACTTGCCGGTTGCCTGGGCCGCCTTGGCCGGCGCCTTCGGCGCCGCGACCTTGGCCCCGCCCCTGCGGGGTGCCGCCTTGGGGGCTGCCGTGCGGGCCGCCACCTTCCGCGTCGCCTTGCGGGCCGTCTTCGTTGCCTTCGCGGCCGCGGGACGGGCCGGCTTCCGTGTTGCCTTCTTCGCCATTCGTAGTGAGCTCCTCAGTAGAGAACGGTGACCCCAGCGGTCACGACTCGGTCACGATTTCAGAGATGTCGGCAATGCCGAGAATCAGGTCGCGCAGCGCGGCGACCAGCGCCAGTCGCGCGGCGCGCAGCGCCGGGTCGTCGGCCATCACGAGGACGTCGGCGAAGAACGTCGAGACGAGCGGCTGCAGCGACGCGATCGCCGTGAATGCCTCGCGGTAGTCGCCGCGGTCGGCGGCGGCCACGATGCCGGGCGCCTTCGCCTGCAGCCCCTCGAACAGCGCGATCTCGGCCGCTTCGCACAGCGGTGCGCGCACGGCCTCGGAGGCGAGCGGGTCGTCAGGCGCCGCCACCCCCTTGGTGATGTTCTTCACCCGCTTCAGCAGCCCGGCGACGCCGAGCAGCGCCTCGGACTTCACGAGGTGCGACAGCGCCTCGAGCTTCTGGCGCGCCTCGAGCGGACTCACCCGCTCGACGCCGGCGTGGGTGACGGCGCGCACGCTGCGCACCTCGAACCCGCGCTGTTCCAGCAGGTACGCGAGCCGGTCGGCCATGAACGCGAAGAGCGGCGCCGCGCCGTCGCCATAGCCGCCGAACGGCTGCGCCGCGCGCTCGAGCAGCGCGCCCAGCGTGATGCGCACGTCGAGGCCGGCGACCGCGGGCAGGTCAGCCAGGACCTTCACGAGCCCCTGCGCCTGACGCCGCAGTCCGAGCGGGTCGCGCGAGCCGGTGGGTCGTTCGCCGGCGGTGAACATGCCGACGACCGAGTCGAGCTTGTCGGCGATCGACACCGCGGCCCACGTCACGGCCGCTGACCCGAGCTGCGCCTTCGAGGGCGCCGCGTCGGCTTCGACGCCAATGGGCAGGTAGTGGAAGTAGATCGCCTTCCAGACCTCTTCGGGCAGCCCTTCCTCGCGCGCGTAGATGCCGCCCATGGTGCCCTGCAGCTCGGTGAGCTCACGGACCATGTCGGTGGCGAGGTCGGCCTTGCAGAGACGTCCGGCCTGCTCCGCCGCCGCGCCGAGGTCTGGCCGGCCGAAGGCCTCGGCCGCAATCCAGCGCGCGAGCGCCGCGACCCGCTCCGCCTTCTCGCGGTAGCTGCCGAGCGCCTTGTGGAACAGGATGGTCGAGAGCCGGTCGATGCGCGACTCGAGCGTCGCCTTCCGGTCTTCGTCGTAGAAGAAGCGGGCGTCGCGCAGGCGGGCTGTCAGCACGCGCTCCGAGTTGCGGGCGATGATCTCGGGCCGCTCCGGCTGCATGTTCGTGACGGCGAGGAACGCCGGCTTGAGCCGCCCCTCGTCGTCGACCACCGGGAAGTAGTGCTGGTGGTGAATCATCGTCGTCGTCAGCACTTCTTCCGGCAACTGCAGGAACTCCACCGGGAAGTGCCCGGCGACGACCGACGGATACTCGACCAGGTCGGGCACTTCCTGCAGCAGCGCCGAGTGCGCGGCCACGAGTCCGCTGACGCGGCCCCCCAGCTTGCGCGCGTGCATCTCGAGCTCGCGCCGGATCTTCTGTTCGCGCTCGTCACGCACGAGGATGACGAAGTTCTCGAGCAGGCGCGCCTGGTAGTCGTCGAACGTCTTGATCTTGATGGCGCGTCCCGCGCGGCCGCTGGTGGTCAGGAAGCGGTGGCCGTACGTGTTGGCCGCCGTCCGGATGTCCTGCACGAGTGGCCCCTGCGCGATCTCGTTGCGGCGGATCACGAACGGCACGACACGGCCGCCATAGAGCAGCACCAGCCAGCGGATCGGGCGGGCGAACACCAGCTCGCCGCGGCCGTCCTCGAGGTAGGCGTCCCAGCGCATCTGCTTCGGGAACGTCAGGTCACGGAGCAGTCCGGCCAGGATGTCGGCGAGGACGTCGACGGTCGCCTTGCCGCGCTTGTTCAGGCGGTACGCGAGGTAGGTGCCGTTCGGCTTCTCGAGCCGTTCGAGCGCCGACACCTCGACGCCGTTCTTGCGGGCGAAGCCCTCGGCGGCCGGGGTGTAGCTGCCGTCAGGCTTCACGGCGGCGCTCACCGGCGGCCCCCAGAGCACCTCGTCGACGTCCGTCTGCCGCTCCGCGAGCCGCACGACGCGCGCGGTCAGGCGGCGCGGCGTGCTGTAGCTCTCGGCGGGGCTGTCGGAGGTCAGGCGGAACTCCTTCAGGCGGGCGTTCAGGTGCTGCGCCATCTGCGCGGTGAGTCCCGGCAGCCAGCTCGCCGGAATCTCCTCGCAGCCGATCTCAATCAGTAGTTCGCGATCCATGCTCTTCCCCGACGTACGCCCTGGCGATGCGGACCGCCAGCTGCCGAACGCGCAGAATGTAGGCGGTGCGTTCGGTGACGCCGATGCTGCCGCTGGAGTCCAGGATGTTGAACAGGTGGGAGCACTTCAGACAGTGCTCGAGCGCCGGCCACACCAACCCCGAATCAAGCAGGGTCGCGGCGAACCCGTAGTTCTTGTCGAACAGCTCCCGGTGCAGCGCCGCGAATGCGCCGGGCGGCATGTCCACCTGGCCGAAGGCGTACTTCGACTGCTCCACTTCCTCCTGCAGCCGGACTTCGCCGTACTTGACGCCGCCGCCCCACTCGAGATCGAACACGTTGTCGACCTTCTGCAGGAACATCGCGATGCGTTCGAGGCCGTAGGTGATCTCGCAGGCGATCGGCGAGAGGTCCATGCCGCCCACCTGCTGGAAGTAGGTGAACTGCGTGATTTCCATCCCGTCGAGCAGCACCTGCCAGCCGATGCCCCACGCGCCGAGCGTGGGCGACTCCCAGTTGTCTTCCTCGAAGCGGATGTCGTGCTGTCGCGGGTTGATGCCGCAGGCCTCGAGGCTCTCGAGATACAGCTGCTGCACCTCGTCGGGCGACGGCTTGAGGATCACCTGGTACTGGTGGTGCTTGAACAGCCGGTTCGGGTTCTGGCCGAACCGCCCGTCGTCAGGACGCCGCGAGGGCTGGACGTAGGCGACGCTCCACGGCTTCGGGCCGAGCACCCGGAAGAGCGTCTCGGGGTGCGACGTACCGGCACCGACCTCGAGGTCGAGCGGCTGCTGCAGCAGGCAGCCGTGCGAGGACCAGTAGGCGGACAGCTTGAGGATGAGATCCTGGAATGTCACGAAGCTGAGGGGTGTCGGCGCAGGTCGCGCAGAACACGATCGGACTTCAACGTTTTCTCCAGATGCATCGTGATGAGCGAGCGATGCACGTTTTCGAGTTCCCTGATCACACCCACCGGGGCCGGGATCGACCCGACCTG
>CANIAI010000255.1 GCA_947465275.1 Acidobacteriota bacterium
CTCGCGGCCGAGCAGACGCCCGACAACCCGCACTGGTTCCAGGGGACGGCCGACGCGGTGCGGCAGGCGGCGCGGCACTTCGCCGAGTTCGACGCGGACTACTACCTCATCCTCGCCGGCGACCACCTCTACCGCATGGACTACCGCGAGCTGGTCGACGCGCACCGTGAGCGGAAGGCCGACATCACGATCGCGGCCCAGCCGGTCGACCCCGAGACCGCGACGCAGATGGGCATCTTCCGCTTCGATCGCGAGGGGCAGATCGTCGCCTTCGAGGAGAAGCCGAACGCCGAACGCCTCTCGCAGATCGGGCAGAGCATCCCCGCCGGCGCCACCTTCTCGTCGCATTCGGACGACCAGCCGTTCATGGCGTCGATGGGCATCTACGTCTTCTCGCGACGGGTGCTGCTCGACATGCTCGAGCACGAATCCGGCATCGACTTCGGCCGCGAGCTGATTCCCGGCGCCCTCGGCCGCTTCCGCGTCCGGCCTTACCTGTATCGCGGCTACTGGGCCGACGTCGGCACCATGGAGTCGTTCTACGAAGCCAACGTGATGCTCGGCCGGCGCGACGCGCCGTTCCGCTTCTGGGACCCGCACCGCCCCATCTACACGAACCTGCGCCACCTGCCGGGCTCGCGCCTGTTCGACGCGACGGTGCGCGACTCGATCATCGCGGACGGCTGCTTCATCGATGGCGCGCGCATCAGCGATTCCGTCGTCGGCATCCGCAGCTGCATCGGCGGCGGCACGACGATCACCCGCTCGGTGCTCCTGGGCGCCGACAGCTACGAGGACGAGCGCGCGAACGCGATGCTCCCCCGCATGGGGATCGGGCGTGACGTCGTGCTCGACCGGGTGGTGATCGACAAGGATGCGCGCATCGGCGACGGCGCCCGCCTCGTGAACGAGAAGGGCGTCGAGCATGCCGACGGCGACGGCTATTACATCAGGGGCGGGATCATCGTGGTCCCGAAGGGCGGGGTGATCGCCCCCGGCACGGTGATCTGAGCCGGGGACGTCACGCGAGGCGGGGCGACCGCCAGCCGGCGGTCTACTGCCGGCCGAGCGAGATGTTGATCTTCTGGCGGAGCGCGGCGATCGTCTCGGGCGAGCCCTCGAAGAGCCCCTCCGGATACTGACTCGTGACGATCATCTTCTTGTAAATCGGGTCGGCCTGGTACATGTTCAGGCCGAGTCCCGCCAGGTACTGCAGGCGCAGGTTCCGGTCGTGATTGATCTCGGCATCCTTCAGCCAGGGCGCCATGTCCTTCGCGTTCCCCGCATAGGTGCCGAACAGATCGACCGCCGTGTAGATGCCGATCTGCCGGAGTGACTGCATCACCCGCTCGTTGCGCGGCTCGCGCAGCCGCTGCTCCACGCGGTCGATGTCGATCTTCCGCTCCTCGAGCGGCCCCCACAGCACCAGGTCGTAGCCCTGTCCGTTCGCGGTGTTCGCGAACACCGCGCCGTGCGGGAACGCCTCGAGGAAGGTCGCGACCTCGCTCTTCACCGCCGCCTCATTGCTCTCATAGAGCTGCACGAAGAGGGTGACCACGCCGCCGGGGTTCAGGTGCGCCTTGACGTTCTCGAAGAACTCCTTCGTGTAGAGCGTCGCCGCCCCCTTCACCCAGGGGTCGAGCGGGTCCGATGTCACGGCGTCGAACTTCTCGTTGGTGGTCAGCAGGTAGTGGCGGGCGTCGTCGAGGTGCACCTTCACCTTCGGGTTCCGCACCACGTCGAAGTTGTGCTCGGCGAAGTAGGTCGAGACCACCTGCGGCACGAGCGGCTCGATCTCGGCAATCGTCTGGTCCTTCACCGCCGGGTCGATCGAGACCGCGCCCGCCGTCACCCCGGCCCCGCAGCCGATGACCAGCACCTTCTCGGGATTCCTCGGCTCGAGGGTGGTGATGTGGCCGAGCATCCGCTGCAGGCGCATGTCCTGGGGCTCGCTCGACGCCTGCACCTTGCCGGCGTTGTGGTAGTTCAGCACGCCGCCGGGCGTCCGCGAGACGGCCACCGAGGCGGTCACGCCTTCACCGACGTAGATGATGTCGTTGATGCCGATCCAGGTCGCCGCGTAACGCCCGTAGGCGACGAGCAGGCCGGGCAGGGCCGGCACCGACCGGGCCAGCAGCCCTGACGCGATCGCCACGACCGCCACGATGGCCAGCGCCGCCGACGGCTGCGCCGGCCGCGAACTGTCACCCCGCAGCCGCTCGGGCACGAGCATCAGCAGCCCCGAGAGCGCCGAGATGCCGATGAGCACCTGCTGCGTCACCTGGCTGCCGACCGTGCCGACCAGGAAGAGCGCGGTCACGATGGCGCCAAAGATCGCGCCCACCGTGTTGGCGGCGTAGACACCGCCCACCAGCTTCGCCGGGTCCTGCCCCGCCTGCGCCACGGCACCGATTGCCAGCGGGAAGCTCGCGCCCCAGAGGATGGCGGCCGGCAGGATGACCCAGAGGGCACGCAGCACGTCGAGCTGGAACACATAGGTCAGGTTGGTGGCGATCGAGGGATTGATCGGCCAGTACGGAAGCGACGCGCCGGTCGTATGCGCCGCCCATGCGATCGAGACGCACAGCATCACCTGGCACCACCCGAGTGCGCTCCGGGCGCTGCGGGTGCGGCGGGCGATTTCGGCGCCGATGGTGCTGCCGATCCCGAGGCCGACCAGGAAGACCGCCAGGATCATCGAGAAGGTATAGGTGGTGCCGCCGAACAGCAGCGAGAGCAGCCGCGTCCAGACGACTTCCGAGCCGAGCGCCGTGAAGCCCGACAAGGCGATGGCCACGTACACCCGGCGCACCCCGCGGACGCTCCCCTCGGTCGTGCCGCGGGTGCCCGACGGCGGCGTGTACACCGCCACCTTGCTCAGGGCCAGCGCGACCGCGGCGACGAGCAGGTTCAGCGCGACGGCGGCGTAGGTGGCCGTCGCCATGTCGAACACGCGCAGCAGGTAGTAGCCGGCCAGCAGGCTTCCGGCAACCGCGCCCGCGAGGTTCCCGCCGTAGAAATACCCCAGCCACGAAACGCCGGAGGGCGTGGCCTCGACCCACCGCGCCACTGCCGGCAGGGTCGCCCCCATCAGCAGCGTCGGCGGAATCAGGCAGATGCTCGCCACCAGGGCGCGCAGGATCAGGTTCAGCGGCCCGCTTCCCGCAATCGTCGTGTACGCCGAGCCGAGCAGCGGCACGGCGAAGAGCACGATCAGCCCGAAGACGCCGATCCCGATTTCCAGGTAGGCGTAGACCTTCAGCGGATGGTGGCTCGCCGAAATGCGCGACGGCAGCAGCAGGCTGCCCAGGCACATCCCGCCCATGTAGATGCCGAGCAGCACGCCGAGCGACACCGCCGACGAACCGATCGAGAGTTGCAGGAGCTGGAACCAGACGACTTCGTAGATGAGGGCGGCGCAACCCGAGCCGACGAAGAGCAGCAGCATCGCGGGCAGCCAGCGCTGCGCGGCGTCCACGCGGTCGGAGGGCACAGAAGTGTGGGTCACGGTCATGTGTGACGCGCATACTACCAGACCAACGGCTCTGTTTACCCCCGGTCACCCCCCGGGGGCTGCCGTCCTAATGCTGAGCTCGCAACGGGGGGCCCGGTCGCGGATAATCGGCAACCATGGAGGCGCCGGCATCGCTCAGTCAGGGTCGCCCGAATCCGCCGGGTCGGGCGCGACCGCTCGTCCTGCTGGTCGAAGATCAGCAGGCCCTGCGGCAGCTCTACGCGAGGGAACTCACCCTGGCTGGCTTCGACGTCATCGAGGCCGGCAACGGCCTCGCCGGGGTCGACGCCTCGACCCGCCACATCCCCGACCTCGTCCTGATGGACCTGAGCCTGCCCGTACTCGACGGCTGGGAGGCCACCCGCCGCATCAAGACCGACGCCCGCACCGCCCACATCCCGGTCATGGCGCTCACCGGCCATGACACCGCCGGCGAACTGGAGCGCGCCACCCGTGCCGGCTGCAACTGGTTCATCCCGAAGCCCTGCCCGCCCGGCGCCCTGGTCGCCGAGGTGCGGCGACTGCTCGCGACACAGTCCTGACCGTGCTCACGCAGGCGTCGCCGGGACCTGCGTAACGCACATTTAACGACCCCGTCACGTCACGGAAACGTCAGGCCGGTACGCTCCAGCCTGGTGATGCAGAAACGCTCCGCTACGGCCGCCACCCGCGACGCACGTGTCCTCGTCGTCGAAGACGAAGACGACATCGCGCGGCTCGTGAAGCACACACTCGAGCGCACCGGCGAGGTGCGCGTGTCGATTGTCGGCAGTGGA